>JALYVR010000162.1 GCA_030853145.1 Chloroflexota bacterium
AGCGCGATGTCGTGTTGGAGCAGGGCACCCGCAAGGGATGCCCGTACATCTCATACCCCGCGATCGGCGCTCCCCTCTGAATCATCAGATCGGCAATGGAATTCGCGACGGGCGCTGCTCCCCATCGCCACGTCACCTCCGCCTGGTCAGACATGTACGGGCATCCCTTGCGGGCGCCCTGCTCCAAGGCCGACAGATGATTGCGTAGCAGTCCCTTGCGGGTGCCCTGCTCCAAGGCCGACATAGCTTCACACAGGGGGTACCAGGCGACTGCTTGCTCGCCAATCTCTATTACACCCTGGTCATGCCGGGGGCGGGATCGCCCGTCTTGCGCCACTTGTGGCGTGCCTGGATGTAGCGTACTGTACCGGAGCGGGAGCGCATCATGACGGAGTGGGTACGCGCGCCCCAGCCGAAGTATTGCACGCCGTCGAGGAGTTCGCCGCTGGTGATGCCGGTGGCCGCGAACGAGACATCGTTGCCCTTCACAAGATCATTGATGTGCAGCACCTGGTCGAGGTCCACGCCTTCGGATTTGAGCTTCGTGCGCTCCTCGTCTGAGCGCGGCCAGACTTTGCACTGCATGGCGCCGCCGATGCACTTGATGGCTGCCGCCGCCAGCACGGCTTCGGGCGCGCCGCCGATGCCCATCAGCACATCGATCCCCCGGTAATCCTCCATTGCCGCCTGGATCGCCGCCGAGACATCGCCATCAGTGATCAGGCGAATGCGCGCCCCTACCTCGCGTACCTGGCGCATGATCTCCTGGTGACGTGGGCGGTCCAGGATCACCACCGTCAGGTCATCGACGCGTGAATCGCGCGCGCGCGCGATACGCTCCAGGTTCACCCCTACTGGCGCATTGATGTCGATGGCATGCCTGGCGCTGGGGCCGACGGCGATCTTCTGCATATAGAACACGCCTGGCGGCGCCGCGTACATCGAGTCCCGTTCGGCGATAGCCACGATAGCCAGGGCGCCTGGCAGTCCCAGTGCGAGCAGCCTGGTGCCGTCAACCGGGTCAACGGCAAGGTCTACGTCTGGGGGCGACCCATTGCCGATCTGCTCGTCGATGTAGAGCATCGGTGCCTCGTCCTTCTCGCCCTCACCGATCACGACGGTCCCGTTCATGTCAACACCATCGAGAGCCTGGCGCATGGCATCTACGGCGGACTGATCGACCATCTCCTTGTCGCCTTTGCCCATCCAGCGTCCCGCGCTCAGGGCGGCGGCCTCGGTAACACGGACTAGCTCCATTGCTAGATTTCGTTCTTTGGTGCCAGATTGCTCGAAACGTCCGTCTGTCGTCATACAGCTAGCCTCCTTGGTGTCTGTTTGCGTTAAATTTCGACCTGGCGCGGGTGTACCCGGCAGTGCTCGGCCATGATGATGGCCCGCAGTTGCTCCACCGCTTCCTGCAGGTGGCCCTTGCGGTTAATGATCAAATAATCGTACCAGTACCACTGGGCCAGCTCGCTATCCGCGTCGGCCAGCCGCCGCTGGAACGTCTCCTCTGACTCCGTCTGGCGACTGCTCAAGCGGCGCGCCAGCTCCTTCTGCGATTCGGGCGCGAGGAAAATAAGTACCGCCTCTGGCACTTTGGCGCGGACCGTGGCCGCCCCCTGTACATCCACCTTGAGCAGCACATCGCGTCCCGCCTGCAGGTGATCCCGGATCTGCTGTCGTGGCTGTCCATACCAGTTCCCGTGAACATTGGCGTACTCGATCAGCTCATCGCCGGCGACCAGCCGATCAAACTCTGCCTGCTGGATGAAATAGTAGGGACGACCATCGCTCTCGCCAACGCGCGTCGTGCGTGTAGTCACCGAGACGACAACATGAAAATCTAGCCCCTGCTCTCTGAGGGCCTGAATAACCGTGTCTTTCCCTGTACCAGATGGCGCTGACAGGACGAAGAGCAATCCCTGCTTGCGCGAAAGCGGCGGTGTGCTATCCTGTTGGTGTACGTCTGGCTCCGTCTTAAGATGCATGCTGCCCTTTCCTGTGTTGCTGATGTTCAGCAAGTATACGAATAGACGACTTTTTGCTATACTACTGTCCGTTAAGAGGAGGTAGAGGTATATCATATCACGACGTTCCAGCTTATTTATCGCGCTCTATCTACGGTGGACACAGAGTGGCTGTGATAGGGTACACCTCTCCAACGGATTGTATATGCGGGCTTATTATTATTGTACAACACGAGTGAACGTCCTGGTAGTGCTCTGTCAAGCTTCAATACACCGGTGAGCCGCATCCCTACGCGGGATGGGGAATCGCCTCGATACCCGTTGAATGAAGCTTGACAGAGCAGTAGTTATAGATGGGGAATTTTGCTATGTACGTCGATTCGATCACTCTGGCGGCGGTTGCCGATGAGCTGCGCTTCCTGCTGTTGGGCGCGCGCATCGATACCATCATCCAGCCAACCGAGCACGCGCTGGCCATCCAGTGCTACGCGCCCGGCTCGCAGGAGCAGAGCGGGCATAACCGCTGGCTCTACCTCTCGGCGCACCCGCAACTGGCGCGCCTGCACCTGACCGCCCTCAAGCCTCCCAAGATCGCCAGCGAGCCACCGGCGTTCGTGATGCTGCTGCGCAAACACCTGGAAGGGGCGCGCATCGAAGCCTTTGAGCAGCCTCGTTGGGAGCGTGTGCTGGAGATCGTGGCCAGCTACCGCCCGGCCGACGCTGAGAGCGACGAGCGCGTGCGCTACCGGCTGATTATCGAGATTATGGGTCGCAATAGCAACATCATCCTCTGCGATGCGCAGGGGTTGATCCTGGGCAGCATTAAGCACGTCGGCGCCAACGTCAACCGCTACCGCGTGATCATACCTAACGTCCCCTATGTGCCCCCGCCTCCCCAGCAGCGCACCTTTGCCGGACAACAGTTACCGCGCCTGGAGCCAACGACGGTGACCGCCGCCCAACTGGCGATTATCCCGCGGGATGAGACAGAGACGCTAGCTGCCGTCCCGGAGGGAGCCGATGCACAGGCGCAGAAGCGCGCCGCTCCCTCGCCGAAGCTCTGGCAATTGCTGGTCAAGCACCTGCTGGGCTTCAGTCCCCTGCCGGCGCGCGAGGCCGTCTATCGCGCCACAGGGCAGACGGAGACCGTGGTGGATGAGCGCCAGGAGCTGTGGGAGGAGCTGGCCTGGAATGTGCGCGAACTGGCCCTGCTGTATGATACGCGCCGCTGGCAGTCCCGGCTGGTGGAGCGCGCCGCCAAGGATGCGGAACCCGCGCAGCCGCTGGCCTTCGCGCCATATGTGTTGGAGCAATATGCCGAGACGCCGGACCTGACCGTACGCGAGTCGCCCTCGATCAACGTACTGATTGACGATTACTACGCGCGCACCGAGTGGCACGATGCTATGAATGCCCTGCGCACCCCCATGCGCAAGGTCTTGCAGTCGCAGCGCGACCGCTGCAAACGTAAGGCCGACCTGCTGCAACGGGAGCTGGCGGGCCTGACGAACGCCGCGCAGTATCGCTTGCAGGCCGAGTTGCTGCTGACGTTCCAGCATGACATCCCCCAGGGCCAGGCCAGCGTTGTGCTGTCCAATATCTTCGAGAGCCAGGATGAGGGCGAGCCGCCGGCGATTAGCGTTCCACTCGACCCGCGCTTTGACGCCGTGCAGAACGCCAATCGCCTCTTCAACAAATATCACAAGCTGCGCCGCGCCGCGGCCCTCATCCCCGGCCAGATCGAGCAGAACGCGGCCGAACTGGCGACCATCGAGCAATTGCTGGCGGACCTGGTGCTTGCCGAGACGCCCGCCGAACTGACCCTGGTCAAGGCCGAGGTGCAGGCGGCCGGCTACCTGCGTGGAGCAGCGGCGACCGAAAAGAAGAAGGTTAAAAAGGGCGGCAAACAGGGCAAGGGCAAAAAAGCCACGCTACCGGGTGGTGGCGTGCCACTGCACGTGCAGAGCCGCGATGGCTTTACCATCTTGATCGGCAAGAACAGCCGCCAGAATGAGGAGGTGACCTTCCGCCAGGCCACCACGAACGATATCTGGCTGCATGCGCGTGGCATGCCTGGCGCGCACGTCATCATCAAGTGCGCGGGTCGCGAGGTGCCACGCGGCACCATTGAGCAGGCCGCCAGCGTCGCGGCCTACTACAGCCAGGCCAGGGGCAGCACCGGCGTCACCGTCGACTATACCTTCCAGCGCCATGTACGCCATATGAAGGGCGGCGGACCCGGCATGGTCATCTATGACCACGAACGGACCATCTACGCGGAGCCGCAGATGATCCCCTAGCGTTCGCGCGACGAGCCGATGCCCATCTCCTCGCGATACTTGGTGACCGTGCGGCGTGCCAGGCGGATACCGTGCTCCTCCATCAGGTGCTTGAGGTCTTCGTCGCTCAGGCGGCGCTTTGGCCCCTCGGACTGTATCAGCTCGCGCAGGATATCTTTGATGCCCAGCGAGCTATCGAAAAAATCCGCGATCGGGATCAGACTGCCGTTGGGGAGGAGCGCGTACTTGTTGGCGGTGGTGCGGCTGACCGTCCCCTCATCCAGTTGCAGGCGCGCCGCGATCTCGGCGCGCGTGAGCGGTTGCAGGTAACGCACGCCCTTCTCCAGAAACTCGCGTTGGTACTCCACGATCAGTTCAGTGACGCGCCTGAGCGTGCGCCAGCGTCGCTGCATGCAGTCGATGAAGAACTTCGCCCGGTCGTTATGCTGGCGTATATAGCGTAGTACCTCGTGACTGGCCTGCTCGCTGGCCTGGTTGGCATAGGTGCGGCTGACGGAGAACTGGTAGCGCTTCTCCTCGATCAGTTCTACCTCGAAGCCATTCTCGCTTTTGCGGATAATCACATCAGGCCGCACATAGACCGCGCCTGTCTCTGGATAGATGCTGTAATGGGTATCGATGGTGTATGTATGAGCCGGGTATGGGTTGAGCGCGCTGCGGATGTAGGCGCTCGCCTGGCGTATCTCTTCTTCGGAGACTCGCAGTTCGCGTGCCAGCTCCGCGAACTGGTTGTGGTGTCCCAGGCGGTCAAGATAGCGATCAATCAGTGGGTAGGCCAGGGGGTGTGGCTCTTCCTGCTCGCTGAGCGCTTGCAACTGGATCAGCAGGCATTCGCGCACGGTGCGCGCGCCGATGCCCAGCGGTTCCAGCGACTGCAACTGGCCCAACACATAGGCCACGCGCTCCAGCGGTACCTTTAGATAGTCGCTGATCTCCTCGACGCTGACCTCCAGGTACCCGCGCCCGTTGAGGTTGCCCACGAGTTGCTCGGCGATGGGCGCGTCGTCAGGGGAGACGAGTGCCTCCAACTGGTGTAGCAGCATCTCTGCCAGCGTCTCCCCCGTAGGAATGCTTGCCAGGGGGTCGTATTCGTCGTCGCTGTCGCTGTCGGTGAAGCCGTAGTTGTCGCTGTCGTAGGCCTGCTGCGGACTGCTCCAGGGAGGTTCCGCGCTGACTTCGTAGTTCGCGGTAGAGGCACTGCTCATGGCCAGGCCGGGCTGCGCGAAGTTTCCACAGGTGGCACAGACCTGTCCCTGCATGGGCATGCCACACAGGACGCAGACGCGCTGCTCGTTGACCTCAAGCGCGGGATTCTCCATCTGTTCCTGGGTAACAGTGTGCTCCAATTCATCCGAAGAGAGGTGCAGAATCGTGCTCGAAGTGATCAGCCTCACGCTCACTCGTAAAATCTGTTCCGGTCGCGGCCGTGGTTCCAGTCGCATACTCAATTCATCCTCCCTATCTTCCTGACCTGCCTTTTCAAAGCAGCCGTTTTCTCATCATATCCAACTGCGATTGACCAGCGCGACGTGCGCCGCCTCTTGTTCCGCTGCCTGCTTGTTACGACCATGCCCTCTCCCCGCTACCTGTTCCCCCAGCAGCACCTCAACGGTGAACTCACGATTGTGAGATGGCCCCTCCTGACATACCAGGCGGTATACTGGTGTAATGCTGACTTGCGCCTGGGCCAGTTCCTGGAAAAGCGATTTATTGTCTTTGAAGAGCTGCTTCGTGACAATATCGTGCGCCAGCGGCTCCAGGTGTGGCAGCAGGAAGCGCTGCACCGCCTCTATGCCCTGATCGAGATACATCGCGCCCAGGATCGCCTCGAAGGCCGAGGCCAGGACGCGCTCGCTGCCCCCGCTGTGCTGCTCGCCTTTGCCCAGTAGCAGGAAGCGGCCCAGGTGGATCTCCTGCGCGAACTTCGCCAGCGTGCTCGTCTTGACGAGCGCGGCGCGTAGATCGCTCAACTGGCCCTCGTTCAAATGCGCGAAGGTGCGGTACAAAAAATCCGCGCTGATAAAAGCCAGAATCGAGTCGCCCAGAAACTCCAGCCGTTCGTTTGAACTCCGCCCCTCGCCCGGCGTTTCATAGATATACGATCGATGCGTCAGGGCCAGGTTCAACAGCGATTGATCTCGAAAATACACGTCCAGCGCCTCTTCCAGTGCCTCGTACATCGTTTAAAATACCTCCAACAACATAGCAGCTTCATCTTGCCGCCGCCCGGTTACCTCGCCGATGCGCCAGAATGGCACCTCCGGCGCCAGTTCAGCCAGGCCCGGCCATAGCGCTGGATCAATGGCTGCGAAAAGTCCACCGGACGTTTGCGGGTCCCACAGGATCTCGCGCTCAAAGGCATCCAGCCGTTCAGCAAAACGTACATGAGACGTGAGATAGGCTTCGTTGCGTTGCGCGCCGCCGGTGACGAAGCCTTGTTCCGCGTAATGTCGCGCGCGTGGCAGCAGGGGTAGCGCGTCGAAACTGATGCGCATCCCCACCAGGCTCTGTGCTGCCATCTCCCAGGCGTGTCCCAGCAGGCCAAAGCCGGTAATATCGGTCGCCGCATGCACGCCTGCTCCGGCCCGCACCAGCGCCTGGCTGGCCTTGAGATTCAACTGCATCATCGACTGCAGCGCCGCCTCCAGGTCGCGCTCTTCGACCTGCTCGCGTTTATGCGCGGTGGTGATCAGCCCCGTACCCAGTGGCTTGCTCAGCACCAGCAGGTCGCCAGGTCGCGCGCCGCCCTTCGTCAGGATGCGCTCTGGATGGACCATGCCTGTGACAGCCAGCCCATACTTCGGCTCCCTATCGGTGACGCTATGCCCCCCGGCGATCACGCCTCCGCCCCTGGCAACGGTCTCCGCGCCCCCGCGCATGATCTCGCTCAGCAGCGCGGGATCAAGGTTGTCTGGCCAGGCCACCAGGTTAATGGCCAGCAGCACCTGCCCGCCCATGGCATAGATATCGCTCATGGCGTTAGCGGCGGCGATCGCGCCGAACGCGTAGGGGTCATCAACCACGGGCGGAAAGAAGTCAGCCGTGCTAATGACCGCCTGCTGCTCGTTTACGCGGTACACGGCGGCATCGTCAGCCGCGTGCAGCCCGACAAGCAGTTCGGCGGGTGCAACCTGTAGTGCTAGTGGACGCAGGACCTGCGCCAGGGTCTCTGGACCCATTTTAGACGCTCAGCCAGCGCAACTGGCGAGTGATGTGAGCCGAATTTTTCTGCCAGTGCTCAAAACATAGTTCTCGCAAACTTTCCATTTTGTTCTACAATGTTCAAGGTCATTGTAACGCCTTTTCGCGCGTGTCGTCAACGCTAGACATGGTTGCGCAACTATGTTACTCTAAACTGGTGGGTGTGAGTAAGACAGGCAATCGCGGACTATGGCGGTCCGAGGAAAGTCCGAACTCCATAGAGCAGAATGCTGGCTAACGGCCAGTGGGGGTGACCCCAAGGAAAGTGCCACAGAAACAATACCGCCCGCCAGCAATGGTGGGTAAGGGTGAAATGGCGGGGTAAGAGCCCACCGGCAGCCGGGCGACCGGCTGGCCGGGTAAACCCCATTCGGAGCAAGACCGAGCAGAGGGAGGAGTAGACGCACCCTCATGCGTCTACTCGCAGGTTGCTCGCCTGTTAACCTTCGGGTTGGTCGCTTGAGGCGGTGGGTAACCGCCGTCCCAGATAGATGATTGCCCCTCGCGCGCGCGCAAGAGCGCGCGGGGACAGAATTCGGCTTACGGCTTGCTCGCACCTACTCGCAAGCCATACGACTCCTGCCTGTAGAGGTACCGTCTGGTTACCAGGCTAGTGCTGGCAACCCCTCGTCCATTCTATTGAGACCTGTGGACCAGCGTACTGCACCTGTCCTCGCATTCAGCGCGTAAAGCCAGGTGCTTGCGCCTACATATACAGTCTGGCCTGAGACGGTCGGTGATGAATAGACTTCGCGGAACAGCGGCGCACTCCACTGCAACTGACCCGTGTCTTTTTGCAGTGAATAGACCGAACCATCTCCTGACGACACGTAAACACTGTTACCGGCGACCGTGGGCAAAGCGCCTATACCATTTCTTGTCGCATAGTACCAGAGGAGATGACCATCCGTGGCCCGCAGAGCATAGAGATTGTTATCCAGTGAACCAGCGTAGACAGTGCCAGCACTTACCGTTGTGGAAACGACTGGTGGTCCGTAGATCACACCACCGGTTTGATAGCTCCAGAGCAGGGCACCTGTTTCTGCATTGAGCGCCACCAGCTCACCAGCAGTGGTGCCGACATACAGCTTTCCCTGGGAAACAACAGGACTTGTAGCAGAATCGGTTCCTGGTAGCTGATACTGCCAACGGATCGCGCCTGTCTGAGCATTGAAAGAGTAGATGACTCCATTCTGCGGCCTTTATATGGATGACCAATCTGGCCAAGAAGTATTTCTATGTACATTATATATATTAATTCAAGGGTAAGAGTATATCCCAAGACAAGGAGGATAGCCATTACATCAGTTCGCGTAGGGG
>JALYVR010000163.1 GCA_030853145.1 Chloroflexota bacterium
GCAAGCGAGGCATTGCGCAATTCCTCAATCATCGTGAACAGCCGTACCCGTCCCGCAAGGCGATATAAGTTTAAGTGGAACTGTTGATTGCGTTCCACATAGAGAGCGGCCTCGCTGGTGGTTCGCATCTTATTGAGCAGAGCCATAAGTGGAGGTGCATCCTCGGCTTGAAAGCGCCTGGCGGCTTTCTCAGCAGCCAGGATTTCCAGCGCCATACGAATCTCGTAATGCTCGATCAGATCCTCGATCGTAGGTAAGAAAACAGTCACACCGCGATGGGTGTCGATCTGCACTAAACCATCACGTTGCAGCAACCCAAATGCCTCGCGTACAGGTGTCGTACTGACCCCAAAGCGTTGCGCGGTCTCGATTTGGAGCAAGCGTGTCCCTGCCAGCAACTGTCCCGTGACGATTTCGTTCCGGAGAGCAGCCGCAATCTGCTCCGTGATAGTAAGTTTTGTAAAAGTGGTATTTGCGCTACTCTTGCCTGCTAGTGCCATCAAATTCATACACTCCATTCTCTCCCTCTTGACAAAGATGTTATGCATTATGCATAATATACATTATTCTCGTTTCTTTTGTCTAGAGGCAAGCTCCATTCTCTCCCTCTTGACAAAGGTGCTATGCATTATGCATAATATACATTATTCTCGTTTCTTTTGTCTAGAGAGACAGCAGTCTACAGTGTTGTAGAAAGGGTGTGAGATCACAGACAAACAATACGCGCCTGACCATTTGAAAGTTGTAGGAAGCCATTTAAAAGACCAACCAGTGGCAAAAGAGCACAGATTGGCAAGATAAGAAAGGGAAAGACCGTGACAAGTCAGCCTGTCAGCATCGATGCTGGTACCATGAAACTCTCAGGACGCTTTCTTCCAGCGACGAATGGAGACCCAAGAGCACTGCTCGTTGCAATCCATGGTGGAACATACACAAGTAAATATTTCGATACCCCTTCATCATCGTTGCTTGAGTTTTGCGCTTCATCAGGTTATTCAATCCTCGCTCTTGACCGCCCAGGATATGGGGCAGCCACTTCCGTTCCCGTTGACCAACTCTCATTCGAAGGCCAGGTTCCCGTCCTCCAGCGGGCGCTTGAGGTGATTTGGCATAACTATGGTCAGCAATCGGCAGGGATGTTTTTGATTGGTCATTCGATTGGAGGGATGATTTCCTTGCTGCTCGCGACAGAAAAGCCACATGAACGCCTGATCGGTATGAATATGACCGGCGCGGGCGCGCTCTATAATGAGCAGACAAAGGCAGCGTTTGCATCTTTAGTCAGTGATGCACCGACAGTGATGATGGATATAGCGATTAAAGTCATGGCCATGTACGGGCCGGCATGGTCCTATCCAGAGGAGCAAGCTCAATATGATCCAGAACGGGACGTTCCTACCGCCGCGATAGAGCTTGCAGAGGCACAGACCTGGGGCGCGCGTCTGCCTCAGGTCGCTGCTAAAGTGCGGGTTCCCGTCCAGTTCATGGTTCCCGAATATGATCACATCTGGCGTGGTGAGCCAGAAGCGCTCAGTCATGTTGCCGAGATGTTCTCCGCCGCGCCCTTTGTCGATGTGGGCATACAGCGCCTGGCGGGCCATTCGGTAGAACTCCATACCCTGGCTCGTGCCTTTTACATGAAAATACTCTCTTTTGTCGAGGAATGCATCGTTTATCGTTCAAATCTTTCAAGGCTCTAGACCTTTTCATGGAGAGAGGAACGTTACCAATGCAGTTGGTGAGTTACCGGCCACAAGGAGAAACGGAATGTCACACGAAGCGAAAAGCGCGGCCACTGCTCGGCCTATACTCCACCATATCAACCTGAAGACGCTGCGCCTGCAAGAGATGATTGACTGGTACACTACGGTGCTGGGCATGGAAACCCAGCACCAGTTTCCAGGAGGGGCCTGGCTGACCAATGACGAGGCTAACCATCGCCTTGCGTTACTGGTCTCACCTGTGTTGAGCGATGATAATGACAAGCTGATGCACACAGGCTTTCATCATAGCGCCTTCGAGTACGCGACGATGGGGGATCTGCTCGATACCTATTCGCGTCTGAAAGCGCTCGGGATTGAGCCACACGCCAGTCTGGATCATGGGATCACCTGCTCATTCTATTATGAGGACCCCGACGGCAACAGCGTTGAACTGCAAACAGACAATTTTGGAAACTGGCAGGAGTCCGGCGAGTGGATACGCACCTCGCCGCTCTTTGCCTCCAATCCCATCGGCACTCCCGTCGATCCCGAACAGATGGTAGCCGCGCGTGAGGCTGGTGCTTCTTTCGAGGAATTGCACAAGCGAGCTTACGCGGGCGAGTTTAAACCCGATGGCGACCTGGACTTACATATACCCATGTGAGATCCAGCAGAGGATGTCGCAGACCTGACCCACGGCTTTGAGCAATATTTGCCATGGGAATGAGCACAAAGCACAGAACCATTGTTCTGGTCCATCTGGCCTCGCAGCCGTATGGCGTTCTTTCTCTATCCAATTGGAGGTACTATGCAAATGTTTGTTCTGCTCTCTCGTTTCCAAAAACCGCTGGAAGAGGTGAACCGTTTTCTGACGGCACATAGCGTGTGGGTGCAACAATACTATGAATCTGGACGTTTTCTCGTCTCAGGGCGGCGTGAACCACCAACCGGAGGAGTCATCGTGGCACGAGCAGAGAGTGAACAGGAACTACGCGAGATCCTGGCCTTGGACCCGCTCCAGCAGATGGGTCTGGTTGAGTATGAGATTGTTGCCTTCGAGCCTGCTGCTTTCCCGAAACGGAGTAGCGCCTTTGATGCCTTTGCTGCGAGACCGTTGAATGAATACTCACCCATGCAGGAGACTTCCATACACACGGATACAATATGATGGCATCCTGGTGGAAGAGAGGAAGCCTATAGCTTCTCATGGAAAGGAAAGGTATGTGCATGAAAATCATTACGATAGAAGAGCACTTCCAGATTGCCGAGATCAAAAAGGCGGTGGCAAAATACTTTCCTGGTCAAAGTGCATCTCACCTGTTGGGATACAATCCCCCTGACGCCCCACTGGAAGATCTAGGAGCTGGCCGTTTGCAGCGCATGGATGCGATGGGCATTGATGTCCAGGTCCTCTCCTACACGCCAGCAGGGCTACCGGCCATCCCCGCAGCGGAGGCGGTACCGCTGGCCAGGGAGATCAATGACCAGCTCGCGGCTACTATCCAGACCCATCCTGACCGCTTTGCCGGGTTTGCGACGTTACCAACATCTGACCCGCAGGCCGCCGCCGCCGAGTTAGAGCGCGCGGTGCAGAAGCTTGGCCTCAAAGGCGCGATGATTGGTGGACGGACCAATGGCCTTTTCCTGGACGATCCTCTGTTTCAGCCCATTCTAGAAACGGCAGCGGCCCTGGAGGTTCCCATCTATCTGCATCCGTCGTACCCGCCCAAAGCGGTGCAGGATGCCTGCTATGCTGGTCTTGATCCAGCCGTCAGCGCGCGATTTGCGACCGCTGGTTGGGGATGGCATCTGGAGACAGGCACCCACGCGCTGCACATGATCCTGGCCGGGGTTTTCGACCGCTATCCCGATTTACAACTTATTCTCGGTCACTGGGGCGAGATGATCCCCTTTTATCTGGATCGCTTTGCTGAGATGTTAACCCAGACAGCCACATATCTGCAACGGCCTATCGCGGACTACTTCTTGCAACAGGTGTATGTCACGCCCAGTGGGATGTTTACCCTGCCTCCGTTCTTGCTCACCCTGCAAGTTATGGGCGCTGATCGTATCATGTATGCTGTCGATTATCCCTATAGTAAAAATGAGCACGGCAGAACATTTCTGGAGCAGGCTCCAATTAGCCCTGCCGACAGAGCCAAAATCGCCCATGGGAATGCCGAAAAAGTCCTCAAACTGTGATCCAGAGAAGCGAAAGAGAGCCATCGCGGTTCAAACCAGGCTTCTGTCTTTCGTAATGACTACCAGTGGTCTGCATTGTTGTTTTTCGTGCATCATTCTTCGTGTCACAGAGAAAGAAAGACAGGGCGAGAATATGAGAGCGGAAGATACCTCTGTCAGAAGGCAAGATATTCCCCAGGAAACGGACGTTCTGATTGTCGGGGGTGGTCCCGTCGGACTCAGTGCCGCCGTCGAGCTGGGACAACGAGGTGTGCAGTGCCTGGTCGTCGAGCCACGGCTAGTTGTCTCGCAGCTCCGACCGCGGGCTAAGACGACCAATGTGCGTACAATGGAACATTTTCGCCGCTGGGGACTGGCCGAACGCATCCGCGAGGTGGCGCCGCTCAAAGTGGACTGGTCGCAGAATGTCGTCTTCTGTACTACGTTGCTTGGTCACGAGATCATGCGCTTCACCGATTGCTTAGGGCTTTCCCCGCAGCGCGTCGATCTGTACGCGGAGGCGGGACAACAGATTGCTCAGCCACTGGTCGAAGAGGTGCTGCGGGAGGCAGTCGCCGATCTGGAGTCGTGTCAGCTCTGCCTGGGCTGGTCCCTGCACACCCTCCAACAGCGCGCTGATGGTGTACAGGCGACGATCGTCAATGAACTGGGTGAACAGCGACAGATCGAGGCGTTCTATGTTCTGGGCTGCGATGGATCTCGTAGCGTGGTTCGCACGGCTATCGGAGCGCGTTACGAAGGAACCTCAGACCGGCGTCCGAATTTTGGCCTCGTTTTTCGGACGCCTGGTCTGGCACAACGGCAACCCCATGGCCCGGCAGTTCACTACTGGGTGCTCAATCCCGCCTGTCCTGGCCTGTTAGGCCGGATGGACCTGGAAGATCGCTGGTGGCTCATTGCCAATGGTGTATCTGCCGAGATTGGTCAGGCCAATCCGCACGCTCTGATCTCTGGCCTCGTCGGGACAAAGATCGATGCTGAGGTCCTGGGAACCGACCCCTGGACAGCGCGCATGTTGCTAGCGGACCGTTACCGCGCAGGTCGGGTCTTCCTGGTTGGCGAT
This sequence comes from Chloroflexota bacterium, assembly GCA_030853145.1. Lineage (GTDB taxonomy): Bacteria > Chloroflexota > Ktedonobacteria > Ktedonobacterales > Ktedonobacteraceae > JALYTT01. The sequence continues at coordinate 4,969 of JALYVR010000163.1, forward strand.
GCCGCGCACCTCAATCCGCCATGGGGGGGGCACGGCTTTAACGCCGGAATTGGCGATGCGGTGAATATTGGCTGGAAGTTGGCGGCGGTGCTTGAGGGCTGGGGTGGCGAGAACCTGCTCGCGAGCTATGAGGCCGAGCGGCGCGTGATCGCCGAGCAAACCATCCAGGAGGCGGCGGTGAATATGAGTGTGCTCGCTCCTGAACTCGGTAATCCAGAGATGATGGCATCGGGCCTCGCTGGAGAGCAGGCCCGGTCTTTGGCGGCTCAGACAATCCAAGCCGCCAAAGACCGCGAGTTCCATAGTCTGGGACTTGTCCTGGGCTACCAGTATAATGCCTCGCCGGTGATCGTTGACGACGGCACGCTTTCTCTTCCTGTCGGCCAGGACTATATACCGACAGCCCGGCCAGGAGCGCGGCTGCCGCATCTATGGCTACCCGATGGCGCATCACTCTATGATCGGCTGGGGAACGGACTGGCACTCCTTCGGCTCCACGCCGCCGCCGAGGTGGCTCCATTCATCGAGTCCGCAGCGGCGCGAAGGGTGCCGCTGACCGTGCTGGAACTGCGCGGCCAGGCACACGAAGAATGCTACGGTGCCTCGCTTCTCCTCGTGCGGCCTGACCAGCACGTCGCCTGGCGTGGTGCATCTGTGGATCGACCGATGGCGGAGGCAATCATCGCTCAGGTCTGCGGGGTCTGAGCGTCTATGATCTTCCTTGCGAATCAGGGTAAGGGACAGCGTGCAAGATATCCCTCCGGGGGGGAATGCGGGCTACCCTGCACACTGCATTAGAAAAGGGGAATTTCTTCTTCCAGATACGCCGGAGAGCGCTCCCGCACTCTTGTAGGAGTCCGCAGCGACTCCAGCAAAGACATACTATCGGCCCCTGCGCCTAAGGTCTGCTCCAACCAGAGGACTCCGCACACCTGGCACATACCATGCGTCGCTTCATAGAGCTTGGGCATGGGCGTTGCAGATAGCTGTTCTCCCAGGTGATTCGTGAGCCGTAAACACCACGCACATTGCCTCACCATCGCTGCCATCTTCTTGCTTCCTTCCTTCGCGCTCACCGGACCAATGTACCAGGTCTCGCCTGCCTCCGCCTGGCGCATCTCTCCTGCATGTATACTCTTTTATCTATATCGCTAGAGTAGTCATTTTTGTTACATTTTATTATTTCGGCCTGCCTGGAAACAGGACCATTTACCTGGTAGCGCACCTCCATACTATTTCGCGGGCGGCCGGGCATTGCCATACATCGCGCGAAACTTCTCCCCACCGCGTGCTACCCGTTTACGGACCGCGTCTGCCGACATAGCGAACACCTGCCCGATCTCCTCGTACGTGAAGCCATTGCCATAGTGAAGCTGTAGAATAGCAGCATCCCTGGGCTTCATCATCGCCAACGCCTGCTGGACAAGGATACGCGTCTCCGCCTGGTCCTCCGGTCCGGCAACCTTGAGACTGTTATCGTGCATCTCTGGCTCATCCAACCCCACGAATACCTGCAAACGTTTGCGATTGAGGTAACGCAAGCCGTAGTTCGTAGCAATACGATATATCCAGGCATCCAGGGCCAACTCCTGCCCCGATGTCCTTCCTATTTCTTTATACACCTGCAAAAAAGTGTCTTGGGCGAGATCAAGCGCCACCTCGTGATCTCCCACAAGGCGGTACAAATACCCGGTTACCGGCTGCTGTAGCCGCTCGATCAGGGAACGAAAGGCCTGTGTATCCCTTGCTCGTAGACGCTCTACCACCTGGACATCCATCACCATACTGGCCTTACTTGGAATAGAGTCGCACCTCAGTCCACATCGCCTCTTTGTATCGGTATCGGCATACCTTCATTAACTACAATCAATAAAGGCCACAGAATCGGACATTTTCCCGTCAGGGTACTTTTTCCTGGTACCTCTTTCTCATAAGAAGCTGTATTGCCAGCCTACGCCTTTATAAGACAGTGATCGCAATACTATGATAGCCCGATGACCCATCGGGAGCGGGAGGGGCCACATTGGGGTCCTGCACATTGCCTTCCAGGTCAATCGCGCGCACCGCCACGTTATAGCTACCGGCTTTGGCGGGCACCTGCCATGGGAACTCCCAGAGCACCCATGTCAGGCCTGATAGTGGCTTCTTCAAGGTCGCGCGCTGCCAATTCTGGCCACCATCGGTGCTCACATCAACCTCGCTGATGCCGTGATTGCCTGAGAAGGCGACGCCGGCGATAAAGGTGCTCTTTCCGGCGTGTACAGCCGTGCCAGTCAGAGGTGTATCAATGCGCGCCGTCAGGCGCACAGGCGCGGCGTCGCTCCAGCCGCGCTGCTGCCAGTAGCCCTGGTAGTCATAATTGACGAGCTCGATCTGTGTGATCCATTTACAATGTTTCATTCCATAGATGCCTGGCACAAGCATGCGGGCGGGAAAGCCATGACCCTGCGGCAGAGTGGCGCCATTCATATGCACTGCCAGCACAGTTGTCGGCTCCAGGGCCTTGGTCAGATGGATGCTATCGCTATAGTCGTCCACGGCGCGAAAGACCACTTTGGTTGCGCCCGGCTTCACGCCCGCGCGCTGCAACAGGTCCGCCAGGCGCACGCCCTCCCACAGAGCGTTGCTCATATACTCGCCGCCCACCTCGTTACTGACGCACATCATCGACTCGTACTGCTTCTGCATAGGCAGCGCCAGCAACTGCTTATAGGTGAGTGTAAAGGGCTGGCTCACCTCGCCGGATACCGTCAGGCGCCAGTTGTTGCTATCCACCGATGGGTCGGAGAAGAGATTCTTGGAGACGATATAGTACTGATCGTCCGGAGTCACCTCGGGCGAGAGATACGGGACAGGCGTGATCGCGCCATAGTTCGGCACAGGCGGCGGGACGATCTTGCTCTTATACTGCTTCACAAGGCGCGTGACCGAGAGCACAGGCGCGCTCAACCCATCGGTGATAAAGTGCCACCCCGCCACACCGAGTAGTCCCGCGCCCACCACGAGCACGCCGCGCTTCAGCAGAGTGCGGCGCGCCTCGCGCCTGTTCGCTTCATCTTCTGGCCGGATCTCACTTCCGTTCTGCGTCCCTTGCGTAAGCTGGTTCTGAATGAGGACGAACAGCAGCCCAAAGACCAGGCCCACGACACCCAGGCTCAGCAACCCATCGATAGGCCCGGCGCTCAGTTGCGCGCCAAAGATGCCCGATCCTGTCAGCGGCAGCAGCACCAGTCCCGCTAGCAACCAGAGGGCGCTCGCCAGCAACAGGCCATCATACATATGCAAAGATGGAACCAGGACCCGTGAGCTGCCCGCTTGCTCCTGCTCCGGCTCGATGTGTTCCGTGGCTGATAGACCAAACATGGCCCGCGCTCGCTCTACCACAAGATTATACAGCCCGCCGCTCAGCGCGAACACCAGGCATTGCCCCACGAGTATCCCATAAAACAGGTAGTGTTTCGCGTCTCCACCGATAAGCTGGTGCAGGAAGTCAAACATCGCCGCCGGCATGAGCGCGGTCAACTCCGAGCCAAAAGCTTCAGGCAGCGAGATCGAGCCGAAGACAACATTCAACAGCAGCATCACGCCTGAAGCGGCGGCCCCCGCTGCCAGGCCAGCGATAAAACCGGTCCGAAAGCGCGCGGCGCGGTCTTGACGTAGCGATGTGGTATCCATAACAGGACGACCCTTCCCATAAAACATGTATATGCATTTCAATTATATACTATCTCATTCCGTTACACGCTTTTTCACGAAGAAATTTACTTTGGGAAGAAGGATGGTAGGGGCGTGGTTGACAAGTCCATGTGGGCCCACACGGAC
>JALYVR010000839.1 GCA_030853145.1 Chloroflexota bacterium
CTCGCAAGGGATGCCTGTACATATCTGACCGGGCAGGGTTGGCGCGACGATGGGAACCAGTGCTTGTGGCAGGGTCCATTGCTGGTCGGGTCATTCGTCTGGGAGCGCCGCTATTGGGGTATGGTGTGGACGGATGCTCCCTTCGGCTCCCCTTGCCCGCCGACAATGCGGGTGCCCTGTTCCAAGGCCGACACATGCTGGAGTCGCCATGAAAGTCTCTGGCCTGCGCGCTGCTCCAAGGCCGCCATCTCTCCCTCTATGTAATATCAACCAATGCCCTGGCCTGCGCCCGAATCCCTACGCGGGCAGAGGCGTCTCATGACCCTCTTTTCCAACCCCCAATTGTTGACACAAGCCTGCACTACGCCATACAATCAGGAGGAGAAATGTTTGTATATCTAGCAATAGTAGCTGACAAAAGGATAGTTCTTTCATGCAACAATCTTCACCGGTGGGATCTGACAGCGGACACGGGAAAGCGAAGCGACCATATGAGCCGCTTCCCGAAGCGCGTGAGGTAGCCCCTGGCGCCTGGAAAATCACCATGCCGATCCCGTTTCCCTTACGCTCGGTCAACGTCTATGCGCTTGTTGGCGCAGATGGGTGGGCCTTAGTAGACACAGGTATAGGTATGCCGGATGCGCGCGAGGCCTTTTACGCGGGACTACAGCGCGCCGGACTGCGCATCGATACATTGCGCGCCATCGTCCTATCCCATGACCACCCGGACCACGTTGGCCTGTCGGGAGAGTTGCAAGAGCAGAGCGGGGCCGTCGTCTACATGCATGCAATCGATGAAGCTGACATGCAGGCCTTCTGGAACGGAGCCCATCCGCGCACATTCTCCCAGGCCGCGGACTTCTTCAAGCAGCATGGCATGCCGTCCCCCGATCACTGGTCCGAGGGTGTTCCCCAGGAGCAGATGCAGCGTATCATTCATGTGCCACCCCACGAGGCGCTCACGCTTGTCGAGGATGGGCAGACGATCGATCTCGTAGGCGAGCAGTATCGCGTGATCTGGACGCCGGGTCATTCTGATGGCCACATCTGCCTTTTCCGCGAGCGCGATGGCGTCTTTCTGGCGGCCGATCATGTGCTACCCCGCATCACGCCGAATATTGGGCTCTACTCCAAAACCAGCCGCTCAAACCCGTTGGGCGACTACCTGCATTCGCTGGCGAAAGTCTCCACCTTGCCGGCCAGCATTGTCCTGCCTGGTCATGGCGAGCCGTTCAAGGACCTCGCGCTGCGCACCCAGGAGATCACCGAACATCACGCACAGCGGGAGACGCAAATTTTGACCTTGCTCGACCAGCACCCGCAGCACGCCTACCACCTGTCGGAGCAACTCTTCGGGCAGCGCTTCAAAAACAAGGACGCGCAACGCATGGCCGTTGCCGAGACGCTCGCGCACCTTGAACACCTGCGTCTGGGCGGCCAGGTTGAACAGCAGCCCACCTCCGATGGCCTCATTTTATACGCCGCCGTCTAGTTCTGTGGGGGTGCCCCTCGCGGGTACCTCCCCACAGAACTAGAGCCGCCTGCCAGGCCAGTTTTATACTTGTTTGCTAGGTCTAGATTGGCTCTATAGGCCGATTGATTCCACGAATCTAGCTCTGAAGCAGCGTTACACGCTTGTATTTCTCAAAATGGCATGCTATACTCCTTAAGGCAGCGAGGTTGTGATGCCGCTTCACAGGCCCAACAATATGGGAATGGGATCAGGAAGCGACGTGTGTCGAAAGTCGTGTTGTAAGGAGGATTTGAATCCATGGCAACAACAAAGAGTGAGGCGACCACGGTTGGTCGTCAGGAGCTGTCCAAGCGTATATCCCAGCAAGCGAAGATCTCCCAGAAACAGGCCTCTGAAGTGTTGGAGGCTACCCTGGATGTGATTCGCGAGGCGCTCAAAAGTGGTGATGAAGTACGTTTAGTTGGCTTTGGCTCCTTTAAGGTACGCCAGAGTGCTGCACGCAGAGGGGTCAATCCGCGCAACCGCGAGGCAATCGAGGTGCCCGCGAAAGAGCGCGTGCGCTTCTTCCCCGGTAAAGAACTCCAGGAAGCCGTCCTGAAGCCCGCGTCCACGCCCAAGTCCACATCTACGTCCAAGTCCAAATCTAAATAGCGAGTCGTAATGGAATAGTCCTCGCTGCCATGTATCATCCCAGGCTCGGTCAGGTTCCCCCCCTCAGGAGGGGAACTTTTTGTTGCCATACCCCGGAT
>JALYVR010000840.1 GCA_030853145.1 Chloroflexota bacterium
GCCCACGATTGCCACGGTCGCGGATGGTATCGCCGTGAAGCGGCCAGGCGCGCTAACCTTCGCGCTGATCCAGAAACTGGTGGATGATGTCGTGCTGGTTAGCGAGGAGGCCATCATCGGCGCCGTCCTGTTCCTGATGGAGCGCAACAAGATGCTGGTGGAGGGAGCTGGCGCGGTGGGGGTGGCGGCGCTGCTGAGCGGAACGGTCACGTTGCCGGGCAAGAAGGTGCTGGTGCCCTTAACCGGCGGTAACATCGATATCAACCTGGTCAGTCGCTTCATCGAACACGGCCTGGCGGCGGCCGGCCGCTACTTCGTGATCCACACGCGCCTGAACGACCGCCCCGGTGAACTGATGCGCCTGCTGGGCATCATTTCTGATATGCGCATCAATGTCATCGATGTGCGCCACCAGCGCATCTCCAGCTACCTGCCTATTATGCAGCGCGAGGAGACAATCACGCTGGAGACCCGCGACCGCGCCCAGTGCGAGCAACTGCTCCTGCGCCTGCGCGAGGCCGGCTACGCGGTCGAGGAGGCGCAATCGCCGACATGAGCGCGACCGAAGGGTGAGACATGCCCCTGCATGGCTGGCAGGAGGATTTACGCTGCGTGGGTAGCCTGCTTCATGGCTGGCTGCGGCAGCCACTGGCGCATGCCGATCTCCAGCCCGGTCTCCTCGCTGCTGATATCAGACGTGTTATTTGAACTGAGGGTTTCGAAATAGAGTTGCTCGTGCCCTTTCGCGTCTATGATGTACAGCAAGGGATCATGCACCGCCTGCCCGTCTGAGTTCACCTGATCGTACACGCTGTACGCGCGGTATATGGCCTGGAGTTGTTGAGCCGTCCCTGTGAGGAATAACCACTGGTGCAACATCCCGTGCTTGATGGACCAGTCCTGCACCTGGGGGATACTGGTGGCGGCGGGGTTGGCATTGACGGCGACCAGCTCTACCTGGCTGGCGGAAGATTTCAGCCGCGCTTTGGCATCATACATAATCTTAGCGGTCAAGGGGCAGAGGGAGGTACAGCGCGAGTCGATGAATGCCAGCACTACCTCGTGACCACGCAGAGAAGACAGGGTAACCGTTTGACTGAACTGGTTGACGAGGGTGAAGTCAGGCGCGGGATGGCCGCCTGTTGGAAAGCCGCTGATGACATTGGTATTGGTAGCCAGCGGTATGCCTGACTGGGCGCGATGCGTGATGAGAAGCCTGGCCCCCCAGACAGCCGCGGTAAGGATCAGAAGCACTGAAGTAGCCAGGAATGCAGCTTGCACCAGTTTCTGAAAACTATCTGGATGCCGCATGGTCGTTTCCTTTCGTGAGATATGGATGTGAATGCATGGTAGCTTTGTACGTTGTGGCGTCCTTACACGTCAGGTCCAACGCTGCTGGCGCGGGTGGCCTCTATGGCAGGCTTTGCCTGCGCTGTGGGCACGATTTCTGTATCATCTGACTGCGAGGCCAGCCATTGTTGGACAAGGACGGCGACCGCGATCCCGAAAGGGACATCGCCGAATGTCCACATGATGCCAGCTCCAAGTTGCTGATCTTGCAACGCCGAGAGTTGGCCCAGCCCATGGATCAGGTGAGCATAAGGCGCATAGAGGGGCACCGGGGCAAATCCGAGCAGCACCGCCAGCACAAAGTTTTGGGCTATAGCGACTCCCACGCAGCCCATGCGTCCCACGTAGCCCAGGTGGAGGCAGAACGGAGGGGCGGAGATTACCTGTGCCCAGAAGAGAATGCTCACGATCATAAATATTGAGTGTTCGCCCCAATCGTGGATGAGATCGTTTGTCAGGGCCAGATCATAGAGGGCAGGCCAGTGCCAGACCCAGATGCCGGCGATCAAAAGCAGACATGAAATGACCGGGTGTAGCAGCCAGCGCCCAATGCGGGCGAGGATGCGCCCGGCTTTCAGTCTTGCGCCTGACTGCGCGACCCTACATGCCCAGTCAGGTAACCCCAACCACCATGGTAGCAGCGGGGCACTGAGTACTAGCAGCGGGGCCATGACGACCAGTAAGAGCAGGTGCTGGACCATATGAACCCAGAAGAGCTGGCCGGAGAGGTTATCAACGGGAGCAGAACTGGCTACAAGGAGTATCAAGATAGCGCCGTGAAAAGAGGTGCCGCGCCAGCGCCAGCGCAGGTTGTCTTGCTGATATGTGGCAGCATCGAAGCCAGGGAACGCGGGGGAAGCCATGGCCCTGGC
>JALYVR010000841.1 GCA_030853145.1 Chloroflexota bacterium
GATGAATGCTTCTGTGTTCCAACCGTTGCTAAAAGCGCGAACTTTTGTATTCATCCCTGAGAGGATGAGCGAGCATGGATAGCTCGTCAGCGGCAACCATAGCGCCGAACCCCCGTCGGTATACGGCAGAGGTTTACCCCCTCCCAAGGAGGAGATCAGGATGCGAATTTCACGCATCAAATGGTTACAATAGTTCATCAAATCTAGCAACTGTTAAAAACCCTCGACCAGACCGGTGGCTGGCTCCCTCCAAGGGGACGAGGGCTGGGACAGGGCAACAGTTCGAACGCCTGCTTAGTTGCGTGTCAGGCTGCGCACCTTGTCGTAACATGGGCTGCAATAGACAGGGCGATCATTCTTGGGCAAGAATGGAACCTGGGTTTCGGCGCCGCACTCTGCGCAGATCACGGTATGCATTTCGCGAGGAGCGCGTTCCGAGCGGTTCCCTGCTCCACCAGACGTACCGCGGCGAGCCGCACGGCAGGTAGGACAGCGACCGGGCTGGTTCATTAGACCTTTTAACTGGTAGAACTCCTGTTCGCCTGCTGTGAAGACGAACTCGTTTCCACAATCACGGCACTTAAGGGTTTTGTCGTCGAAGTTCAACTAGGGACCTCCTTGTGATATGTTGGTATTCCTCCAGGTCCATATCCTAGCAGTTGTCACCAGTCTGTCTGTCACCCCTAGCAGCGCGGGACCAATGTTCTGACGAGCACTGTATGCGAGACCGATATCGGATTACCGCCTGGAAGCATACACTATCTTTCCGCAATTTGCAAGAGGTTTTTTCATCAATTTGTAGATGCTTCAGTATTTTTATGGATTCTTCATAGCTATTCTATACACCAGGTCAGGCATCTTTCTAGTCAGCTTGACGCCCATGCGAAAATATGGACGATATGTCTTTCATGGATTTGAGGACCCACATGCCAGCGTTTTCTTTCACAATCGACGCCGAAAGTTCCGACACCTCCTGGGCGCGCGCAGGGACGATCCATACGCCTCACGGCACGATCCACACGCCGATCTTTATGCCGGTCGGCACACAGGCCACCGTCAAGAGCGTCTCGCCTGAGGAGTTGCGCGAGGCCGGGGCGCAGATCATTCTGGCCAATACCTATCACCTGATGCTACGGCCAGGCTCCACTCTGATCGATGATTTCGGTGGGCTGCACCAGTTTATGCACTGGGATGGCCCGCTGCTTACCGATAGTGGAGGCTTCCAGGTCTTTAGTCTGGGTCACCTGCGCAAGCTAAGCGAAGAGGGCGTCTCCTTCAAATCGCACCTCGACGGCTCCCCGCACCTGATGACGCCCGAAAGCGTGATGCGCCTTGAGGCCGAGATCGGCGCGGATATCGTGCTGCCGCTGGATATCTGTGCCGCCTATCCCTGTGATGCCGCAGCCGCCATGGAGGCTATGGAGCGCACGCACCGCTGGGCACAGCGCGCCCTTGATGTGTTCACCAGGGAACCGCACCGGCCCGCACGCCAGCAGACGCTCTTCGGTATTGTGCAGGGAGCTTTTGAGCCGGAACTGCGCCGGCAAAGCGCGCGCTTCATCGGAAGCCTGCCATTCCCCGGACTCTCCATCGGCGGGCTTTCCGTCGGCGAACCCAAAGCGTTGATGTGGGAGATGCTGCGCTGCGTTACGCCCGAACTCCCGCGTGACAAGCCGCGCCACCTGCTGGGTGTCGGCTCGCCCGAAGATCTCGTCATGGGCGTCGATCTGGGCATGGATATGTTCGATTGCGTGCTGCCGACCCGCGTGGCCCGACATGGAGGCCTCTTCACACACTCCGGACGCGTCAACATCAAATCCGCGCGCTTCCGGGCCGAGCAGGGGCCTATCGAGGAGGGCTGCGATTGCGCGACCTGCCGTAACTACAGCGCCGCCTATGTCCACCACCTGGCGCGCACTGAAGAACAACTTTATTATCGTTTGGGGAGTATTCATAATATTCGCTTTATGCTGCGTCTGGCCGGCGAGATACGCGCCGCGATCTTCGCCGGCACTTTCCGCGCCTTCCGCGATACCTTCCTGGCGAACTATACGCCCACCTCCGAAGAGGTTAGGGAGAGCCAGCGCGCCAGGTGGAAAATGAAGGCACGGGGTTAAGCAAGGAATCACCGATGTACGAAGCCTATCGTTTTTTGAACACGGGCATCCAGGATGCCGCGCTGAACATGGCCATTGATGAGGCGGTTCTCATCCATCAT
>JALYVR010000842.1 GCA_030853145.1 Chloroflexota bacterium
GGTCTCGCCTTTTGGGGTGTGGGACGTGGCGCCCGCGAGGTCGCGGCGCCCGCGAGGTCATGGCGCCCGCGAGGGGCGCCACTACACATAGGCCCGTTCGATGAAGCTTGACGAAACATGAGTACATTCAAGGAACAAAGGCGGAATGAGGCATATAGCATCCCGTGAAGTGATGTGAATGTACTTAGACATTGCATCTAGTAAGAGGAAAGTGTGTATGGCAAAGACACTCCGGTTCGGTATCCTTGGCTGCGGCGTCATTGGTCCCATTCACGCGGCGGCTATCGCGAGTCTGCCTGACGCGCAGCTTGTGGCCGTGGCTGACCGCGATACGGAGAAGGCGCGTGTGCTGGCTGAGAAATATCAGGCCACGGCCTATAGCGATCTGCAGGAGATGCTGGCCAGCGAGCACCTGGACGTGGTCAACATCTGCACACCCAGCGGGCAACACGGGGAGCAGGCCTGCCAGGTCATGCGTTCCGGACGACATGTGATCGTGGAGAAGCCTATCGAGATCACACTGCCCGCCATAGATGAGATGCTGCGAGTGCAGCGGGAAAGTGGTGTCAAGCTGGCAGTTATCAGCCAGCGCCGCTTTACTGATGCCGTGCAGCGGGTCCACGCACTTGTCGAGGAGCAGGCATTGGGTAAGCTAGTGCTTGGCAATACGTTTGTGCCGTGGTGGCGCTCGCAGGCATACTACGACAGCGGGGAGTGGCGCGGTACCTGGGCATTGGACGGCGGTGGCGTGCTGATGAACCAGTCGATTCACTCTATCGATCTGCTCCAGTGGCTGCTGGGTCCGGTGAGCCGCATCTCCGCCTATACGGATACCCTGGCCCACAACATGGAGACCGAAGATGTGGCTGTGGCAGCGTTGCGCTTCGCCAATGGCGCGCTGGGTACGATTGCCGCCACGACGAGCGCCTATCCCGGCGTGTCCACGCGTATCGAGCTATGTGGCACACAGGGGTCGGCGGTGATCGAGGATGACAATCTGAGTTACCTGTACCTGGCCCGTGAACACCAGCAGGAGGCAATTGGCGCCTACGGAACCAACGCCGCACCACGCCAGCAAGTCAGCGAGGGGGGCGCCGCGCGGAATCCCAGTGGCCTCTCCTACCATAGCCACGCCATGCAGATTGCCGACATGATACGGGCGATCCGCGAGGATGGCACTCCGCTGGTTGATGGTTACGCGGCCCGCCATCCTGTCGAAATCATCCTGGGGATCTACGAAGCGGCGCGCACACACCAGGAGGTGATACTCTCATGATACGCCTTTCAGCCTTTGCCGACGAAATATCGGCCGACCTCGATGAGCAGATTGCCGTGCTCCAGAGCGAGCATATTCACTTCCTAGACCTGCGCAGCGTCTGGGGAACGAACGTGCTTGACCTCAGCGATCAGCAGGTTGAGAAGATCAAGCAAACGCTGGATAGACAAGGTATCGGCGTCGCGGCCATCGGCTCCCCGCTTGGCAAGGTGCCGGTCGATAGCCCGTTTGAGGCGCATCTGTCGCGCCTGGAACGAGCAATCACGCTGGCACACATCTTTGAAGCGCGCTTTATTCGCATCTTTTCTTTCTATCCCCCTACCACAGGCCAGACTGACCCGGACACATGGGGAAATGAGGTACATAGACATCTCGGAGAGATGATTGCACGTGCGCAAGCGGCCAATGTGATCTTGATCCACGAGAACGAGAAGGACATCTACGGCGATACCATTGCGCGCTGCGTCGATCTGTTCCAGCAGCATGCGAGCGCCAGCTTCCAGGCTGTGTTCGATCCCGCGAACTTCATTCAATGCGGGCAAGTTCCCTATCCTGAGGCCTACGAGGCCCTGCGACCATGGATACACTATGTCCATGTAAAAGACGCGCGCCCCGATGGCAGCGTTGTCGCGGCAGGCGAAGGCGCGGCGCGCTGGCCTGATCTCTTGGAGCACCTGCGCCAGGACGGCTATGCAGGTTTTCTCTCGCTGGAGCCGCACCTTGCCAGTGCCGGGCAATACCAGGGCTTCAGCGGACCCGATTTATTCCGGCGCGCCTCCCAGGCTCTACAGCAGATGCTGCACACGCTGCACTGGGAACACGTCTCGTAGGGGCGATGGCTTGCCTCGCCCGCGTCGGCCTCCACGGGCGAGGCAAGCCATATTGGTTGATACTAAATCATCTGTTGAATCCCCCCTGGTGAAGCTATGCTGTGTTGGAAC
>JALYVR010000843.1 GCA_030853145.1 Chloroflexota bacterium
TCTACATTCTTGTCCAACTGGCCTACACTCTCCTGACAGGAACCCATGCAACCACATCAGTCGGGGGCATTGCCTGGATCGCTGCCACCTTCATTATCATGCTGCTGCTTGCTTCAGGCAAACGCGTCACAGGGCAACGATTGAAGAATGAGGTCTTGCTCACCGAAGGACGCGTGACCATGGTCGATGCTTATCTTGCAGGAGCAGTCCTGATAGGGCTTATCCTCAACGCTTTTTTCGGCTGGTGGTGGGCCGATCTCTTAGCATCTCTGGTGATTGTCTATTATGGGATTAGGGAAGCGATTCATGCGCTGCGTGAGAGTGCGACGCATAGCCATTCATGATCCCATTAGAGGAACGACCCTATCATGCACAAGAAAGGAAACACCATGAATCGTCAATCACATGAGAGAGATGCAGAAGAGGTGGCGCGACGTGAGTCAGAAAAACGGGTTGCCCAGCAGCGCTCCCTGCCCTCGCAGCCTCGCTACCTGCTGGTGGCCTGGATTCTCCTGCTGCTCCTGGGGCTGGTCTTTGTCTTTGCGTCGCTCTCCGATCTTGTGGCAGATGCCAGGACGGGCCTCCCCTCTGACCACCTGGAGGCATTCCATACGATTGCAGGTATAACCTGGACCGGCGCACAACATTTCTCGCCTACGATCACTCACTATGTAACCCTGTTAGAGGTAATGTACGCTGTCCATGAATTGGTCTTCGGACTCCTCTTTCTCCTCATTGTGGCGATCCCGTTCCGGCGCCGCGCTCGCTGGGCCTGGTGGGCCTGCTGGATTCCTATGCTCGCAAACCTCACCTACTCGCTGGCTATCGCCCACTACAGCATGACTACTCTGGTCTACAGCCTGATTGCTGATGTGGCATTACCTGTATTGCTGCTGCTGCACATACCCGCTTTTTTCAGCAAACCAACACAGCCCCCTCCCGCGTAGGGATTCGGCCTGCCGCATCCGTGTTTGGCCTCGCTTGCGCGGCCAGGCAGGAGGCCCCACAGGCACCCCAAGGGATGCCCCACACGGATGTGGCAAGCCGCATCCCTACGTGGGAGGGGAGGACGCCGCTGACCTGCGTGGTATAGTAATGACAGCGCCTTGCGCTCGCTCGATGGCCACGCCATTCTTGAGTATCAACCGACGAGAGGATAAAGTATTGATGGAGTTTTCTAGCGAAGAGATCATCGCGCGCTTGAACGGCACGCGCGAGGGTTCAGTCTGGGGCATCCTGGATATCACACTTGTTGAGGTAGAGAAGGAGAGGGTGGTCTTGAGTATGCCCATCGGGCCCAATCAGAAGCAGCAGGTTGGCTATCTGCACGGGGGCGTCTCGGTTGTGCTCGCCGAGTCGGCAGCCTCACTGGGGACGGCTCTCAATATCGATGCGGACAGGCAGATGGCCTTTGGGCTGGAGATCAACGCCAACCACCTGCGGCCCAAGCGCGATGGGCGGCTGACGGCTGTGGCCACCCCTATCCACCGTGGCCGCACGACCTGGGTCTGGGACGTACGCATCAACGATGAAAACCACAAGCTGGTGTGTATCTCGCGCTGCACCGTCGCCGTTGTGGATCGCCCGCCCGACAATGGGAACCCGCTGACCAGAGATGTACCCAGCTTCGGCTAGAGCAGGTTTTTCTGTACATAAGGAGAACGCGCATGGGCATGACCAACGATGGCCTGGCATATTGGCAGGCCGAGACTGCCGCTGAACCCTTATTAGAAACGACTATCGGCGACCTTCTGGACCAGCGCGCCAGCGAGATCCCGCAGCAGGAGGCCGTGGTCTATTCCTGCTACCCTGAATTTGGGGGCGCGCTGGATATCCGCTGGACCTACCAGGAGTACCGCGAACGCGCCGACCAGGTTGCGCGCTGCCTGCTGGCTCTGGGTCTGAACAAGGGCCACCATATCGCCGTCTGGGCCGGCAACCTGCCCGAATGGCTGCTGCTACAGATGGCGGCGGCCAAAATTGGCGTGATCCTGGTGACAGTCAACCCGGCCTTTCGCGGCCAGGAAGTAGAGTACGTACTGAAGCAGGGTGCTGTCTCCGCGCTCTTCTTCATGGAGCGCATCCGCGACCACGATTGCCTGGCAACGGTGCGCTCGCTGGTAACGCCGGGCGCGCGCAACGGCGAAGTGAGCAGCGCGCGCCTGCCCATGCTGCGCTACGTGTGCCTGCTGGGAAAGACATCCCTGGAT
>JALYVR010000844.1 GCA_030853145.1 Chloroflexota bacterium
CATGTGGACTGATTAGCTCACCTGCGTGTTCACGACATGGTAGCCGGTGGCCCCGTTTGGTACCGTTCCCTGCATATGGCTAATTTGGGTCTCGCCGGTGCCGTCTGTGGCGCGGCACGTGAGCTGATAGGCGCCAGGGAGCGCGGGCGACCATTGCCATGTCCACAGTACCCAACTATCCTGTGAAAGCGGTGGTTGCAGCGTTGCCTGCTGCCAGGTCAGGCCCTTGTCTGCACTGACCTCGACCTTCTGGATGCCACGGTTGCCCGCGAAGGCTATCCCGCCGACCTCTATCGCCTGCCCGAAGGGAACGTGACCACGGGGGCGATCAATGCGGCTGATGGTGTGAAGTGGGCCATTGTACCAGCCCTGATCGGAGTACAGGCCGCCCACAAAGTGATCGGTCAGCTCCACGCGTGTCAGCCACTTGGGGTTCTCTTCGCCGTAGTGACCAGGGACGAGCACTCGCATCGGGAACCCGTGCCGCTGAGGTAGTTCGGCGCCATTCATGCGCCAGGCCAGCAAGGCATCAATTGCTAGTAGCTCGTCCAGGGGCAGGCTCACATTGTAGCCGTCAACGCTATAGAACGCCGCGTAGCGCGCGCCCGCCTGTGGTCCACCATGTTGCTCCAGCAGTGTGCGCAGGGTCACCCCTTGCCAGATGGCGGTGCTGAGCAGGTGGTCGCCGGTGCCGTTGGCGATACATTCGAGCGTGATCGCGCGGGACGTTGAGGGCAGCTTTTGCATCTCTGCGTAGGTATACGTGCCGGGCGTATTCACCAGACCGGTCACCTCTAAGCGCCAGAGATCCGTGTTCGGTGCTGGATCGACGACGTTTTGTGTGACGACGTAGTGTTCGTTGTTCGGCGTGATTGGTGACGTAATATTGTTATGGGGATAGGCCTTCATGCCGTCATAGCTTGCATAGTTGTTGAGGTAGCCGCGGATCAACCCCAGTGTTCCCGCGCCGGCGCCAACGGTCAGCGCCGCTACACTGGCGCGTGAGAGGAGTTGCCTGCGACCCTGTGAAGCTCTGCTTACGCCAGGTTGAGCCTGCTTCGGCAATAGCAGGCGATAGGCCAGACACAGCACCAGGCCATACAGGCTAAAGTCCGCGAGCAGGCCAAGGATTGTCAGCAACATGGCCGAAGTTCCTGGCAGGCCGAAGTGGTTCTGCCCCAATTCGTTCCAGAATAGTAGCACACCGATCAGTGTCATTGCTACGCTGAAAGCCGCGGCCGTGAGCCACTCGCGTCGTCCTGGCCAGTAGCCTCTGGCCGGCAGGGTCACCCGTACCAGCGTGGCATATAGCAGGCCCAACACGATGCCAGCGCCAAGCATACCCAGGAGCGCCAGGCCAAGCGGCGTCGTCTTTGAGTTGGGCGAAAACATCAGCAGCAGTCGAAGGAAGGTATGTACGTCTATATGCTTGAGGGTAAAATCCCCAAAAAGCTCTACTGGAGTCGGGATACCGGCGACCAGTAACAGTATCCCCATAAGCACCACGGTCATCAAGCCGGCAGCCAACCCTGCTCCCGGCGCTAACAGCAGCGTCGTGATGATAGTTTGACGTTTTGCATAGGGCGCAGGCGGCGCAATCGGGGCATCCGTGGTTATGTTTGTCGTGTCTTGATCTTTAACGCTCATGATTTATCCCTGAGTAAATGGCTCGTTGAATGCATTACAGGTCTCATTGTTTCTGGTATGTTACATAGTCACGCTGCAACCGGGTGTTTTTTTCAAAAACATAGCTTGCTCGCTTCATTATACGCGCTTAGGTATAATCGGCCATGTCTCGCCATCTATGCGGGTTGAGACGGTTTCGCGTAGCGGTGTCGGATGTGCATAATCCCTACAAATGCCGCCACGAGCAGCCCTGCCAGGGTCACATCGTAAACCAGAAAGTAGTATCTACTCCAATCGGGCCGTGTATCGAAGAAGTAGGCGATGGTCGAGATACAGGTGAAATACCAGGCCATCGCGACCGCTAGCCCTTTGCTATGTACCGTCTGTACCGCCCGTAGCCAGAATGTGCCGCGTGCCTCATCTCTATGTCCCCGGATATGTACTATCCATATCGGCTGGACCAGCAGCGCAATCCAGGGCAGCAGGGCCGTCGTATACCAGGGAAAGATGTGCGAGGAGACGGCGAAAATCGTGCCAATCAGGATCAGCGTGCCTGCCTCCATGCTGATGCGCTCGCGCAGGCG
>JALYVR010000845.1 GCA_030853145.1 Chloroflexota bacterium
CCTACCTCTCGTGCATCTCTTTCTCGGCTAGATGGATACCGTGGAAAGCGCTCTGAAAAAAACCTCCCCCTGCGAAGACTTTGTTGGCGAATGAGACTGCATGTGGAATATGGTCAAAACGGCTTCGTTTTCGCCGTTCCTGCCTGTCATACCTGATGTTTTGGACCTCAAACAGGCCCATTTCCATCCATTATTTCATTCGCCAACAAAGTCCTGCGAAGGCGATGGCTTGCCCGCCCAGATCGGTGGCCAGCGCGGGCGAGGCAAGCCACATGCGTTGATACTAAATAGGGGAAGCGCGCGTCGGGTCACAGGGCGCAGGCCAGCGGCGCCCGTACACGAAAAGAGCCACCCGCTCGCATCCAGGCTTTCCGGTCCTGGGCCGCCCTCTGGCACCCAGCGGTATCCCTCTTTTCGTGTACGGGCACCGCTGGCCTGCGCCCTGGTCCAAGGCCGACATCTCTCTCCCTCTGTCGGATCTCTCCCTATTTCGTATCAACCAATGGGCAAGTCATCGCCCCTACGCGGATCGATACTTATGCAATAGTTTTTCTCTTTCCACGTCTCTACTTATAGAATAAATTCTCAGAGCCCGTGCGCAGAGCCACTGACCGGCGATCTCACCATTTCATGTAGGGGCGCCGCTGGCCTGCGCCCCGGCTGGCCTGTACCCTGATCATATCTATCCTTATCATGAGAGAAGAGGCGGTGATACTATGGCTCATATCCTGCGCGGAACACACACATCTGCGAGCAAGAACCTGCTAATGCCTGTGTTCAGGCTGGCAGCGTGGCGAGTGCGACGCACCTGGGGCCTGCTGCTGCTCACGGGGGTGGGCATGATCGCGGCCGTAATCGTCGTCTGCGCAGCGCCGCTCTACTCACAGGTCGCGATGACGGCGGGCCTGCGCGGCCTGCTGGCGTCCGCCCCCCAGAATGGGGGCATCCTCATCCAGGCGAACAGCGAGCAGCTATCAGCGGATGCCACGCAGACCTTAACCCAGCAACTTGACACTGAGATACAAAACAATCTGGAACCCTTTGTCAATCCCGCGCGGATTTCGATTGAGATGCCCAATATCTTCATCTATACCAGTACAAAGATGGATACCAGGTTACCAAATCCTACGCTTTATAGCAAGGTTGGCCTGGTGACTGAGTCAATGGCTGCTGCTGCTTCCCATCTCAGGCTCGTTGCCGGACACTTGCCTTCTGCTGACAATACTAACGATGTCCGCCATGCCTCTTTTGAAACGGGTGCCGATCTCGATGTCGCGCTCACACCGGAAGAGGCGCGGGAACTCAATGCTCGCCTTGGGAGCGTTATCATCACGCAAATAGGCTATATTCTCCCGGTTCCCCAGGGAACCAAATTACCCCCGGTTATTAAGGCTCGTATAGAGGTGCCCCTCAGGCTCCATGTTGTCGGCATCTTCCAACTCATAAAACAAAACGATGCCTTCTGGGGCGGATATGACTTCGCGCCGCATACTGAAGCGCGAACCAGCCCCATCCAGCCTATTATCCATCTCTATGCCGTAGTGGCATCAACGGAAGCATTCACAAATCTCTTCGGCCCACTGTATTTTGATGCGTACAAGTTGCATATGCAGCTCGAGAAAACTTTCGAGGTATCCTGGACCTATCCCCTCAATGCGGCGCATATTACCATTGATGACCTGGATACGCTGAGCGCGGGCATGACGACTATCCAGACGGATACAGCGAATAATTCCGGCACTCTTGAGCAACGTCCATATTTTGAAAATATCGGTTTCAGTGTCCCTACCGATGTCCTCAATCGCTATGCCGCTCGCGTCTCTGTGGTGCGCATCCCCGTGCTCAGCGTGATGGTGCTGTTGATCGGGCTGGTGATGTTCTTTGTGAGCATGATGGCTGAACTGCTGGTGGAGCGGCAGGCAGAGGCCATTGCGCTCTTGCGCAGCCGGGGCACGAGCCGCATGCAGATTTTTGGCGCCTTCGTGACTCAGAGCCTGGGTCTGGGATTGCTGGCACTGATCGTAGGACCGCTACTGGCGATCATCCTGGTTGGTTTTCTTGGCCGCACCCTGTTGCCGCCAGAAAATCAGGACGCGCTCAACCTGCTAGCCGGAAACCCTATCGCTGTGGTCCTGGGTGTGCTCTGGTATGCGCTTGCGGCAGCGGCCATCGCGATGATCGCGATGGCGCTGGCAATCATGCG
>JALYVR010000846.1 GCA_030853145.1 Chloroflexota bacterium
GGTCTATCTTGCTCACGATGAACACGTCGACCGCGATGTGGCCATTAAAGTTGTCAATAGCAGCAGCAGCGAGCACTGTGAGCGCTTTCGCTACGAAGTTGCAGCAATGAGCTTGCTGCGCCATGAACATATCTTGCCTGTTCTTGATCATGGCGAGCAGGAGACCTGGTGCTACCTCGTCATGCCGCATATTCAAGGTGGCACGTTGCGCGATCGTCTTAAACTGGCGGCCAGCATAAACAATGGCCAGGGGTGGCTAGCGCCGGAAGAGGCTGGGATCATCCTTGAGCAAGTCGCGGCGGCCCTTCAATTCGCGCACGAGCATGGCATCATCCATCGCGATATCAAGCCATCCAACATCTTACTTCAAACAAATGGGGCGCCGGAAGAACGGGATACGCCGCATATTTATCTTGCCGATTTTGGCCTGGCGAAAAAGATTGAAACAGGCCACGAGATCACTGAGACCGGCTGCTTAATAGGCACGCCCGACTATATGGCACCCGAACTGGTGGAAGAGCTGCCGAGTCCGGCCAGCGATGTCTATGCCCTGGGGGTCGTGCTCTACCAGATGCTCACCGGTCAGGCGCCCTTCAAGGGACCAACGCCGCTGGCAATCTACTGGAAGCATATCCACGAGAAGCCGGAGCGCCCATCCACCCTCAATCCCAGCATATCTCGACCCATCGAGCAGGTGATTTTGCGGGCTATGGAAAAGGACCCCCGGCGGCGTTTCAGAACGGCACGGGACCTGGCGCACGCCTACCAGAACGCCCTGGAAGCCTCGCAGATGCAGAACACCGTCCGGCTACCACTGCAAGCCTCGCTGCTCGCAGCCAAAACGCAGATGGCATCGGCTACCAGAGCCTCGACATCTACTCTGACACCTTATCGGCTGCCACTCATGCAGCGGCGTGCATCACGCTACGCGGTGCGCGGCACAATCGCGGCGGTGGCAGCCTTTGGCATTCTGGCAGGCAGCACACTATCACTTGATAACACGTTTCATCACCCGGTGTCCCTGGCGCCTATCGTGACAGGGGCTGGCGCGCAGGCTATCGCAAACAGCCATCCGCCAGCCCAGACGCCGGCAACGCAGCAGACTCAGCACATTCCTGTCACTGCTAACAGCGAGGTATCCAAACCCATCCATAAAGCACAGGGAAACCATGGGAATAAAAGTCACGGGCATGGGCATGGGCATAGCAAGTAGCTGGTACGCCTGCGAACAAGCAAACTTATAGGTTGACAAATATCACTGCCAGTATCTATACTGCCTGGAATATAATAAAGATGAATAAGTAATTCATTGCGCTCTGCCTATGCAGAGAAAGGCGCATTGATGAAATGTAGGGGAACATGCCTGGACTAGAAGGAACGACATTAGGGCACTATCGCCTCCTGGGTCGCCTCGGTCATGGCGGGATGTCAGAGGTCTACCTGGCTCACGACGAGCACATGGATCGGGATGTCGCTGTCAAGATAGTCAATAGCAGTCATGCCGATTATATTGAGCGCTTTCGACGTGAGGTCTCAGCTATCGGCCAGCTCAACCATAAGCACATCCTGCCCGCTTATGACTACGGTGAAGAGGAGATGTGGCATTACCTGGTGATGCCCTATATGGCTCATGGCACCCTGCGCGAGCTCCTGGCGAAGAATGACATGTCCCTGGAAGAGGCAGCCGAGATCCTTGACCAGGTTGCCGATGCCCTCCAATCAGCCCACGACAATGGGATTATTCACCGCGATATCAAACCCTCCAATATCCTCATGCGCACCAACCACTACGCCTATCTCGCCGATTTTGGTCTGGCGAAGGCGCTGGAGGGCGGGGGCGAATTAACCCAGACAGGCACCTTGCTGGGAACGCCCGAATATATGGCGCCCGAACTGGCGGATGGTCCCGCGACTACCAGCAGCGATGTGTACGCGCTGGGCATCCTGCTCTACCAGATGGTCAGCGGGCGCGTGCCATTCGTCGCGGAGACACCCATCGCCGTCTACTGGAAGCAGTTGCGCGATCAGCCGGTTCCGCCCTCCGAACTCAATCCCGACATCTCGCCCGCCATCGACCAGGTCGTCATACGCGCGCTGGATAAGGACCCCCGCAACCGCTATCAGACGGCCACGGAACTGGCTCACGCCTACAGGCAGGCGCTTGAGACCAGCATTCCTGAGATGCCGCCGCTCTACGAAC
>JALYVR010000847.1 GCA_030853145.1 Chloroflexota bacterium
TTTCTTCCCGGCGGCCGATGCCTCCTCTGGCGTCCATTTATGGGCCGTTCCCCGCGATTGGGATGTGCGCCCGCCCTTGCTGGCGATCTCCCGGCGGCGGTCTGGACTCATCGCGGCCAGGCCACGCGGGCGGACAGCGGTACGTATAATCATAAGACCTCCTGCGTAATTCTTCTCTATTAGTCCGATGCGATTGGCGGCGGTTGACCGCCACTAAAATATCTGTAGACAGCATAACAGATGAGAAAACACCTGGACAAGAAAAGCTTAGAATCTGTAAAAACTCTCAGCATTCTTTAAGGTAGGGTTTAGATATCTTATGATTTGAAGACGAGATCTATCTCTCGCGCCCCTACGCGGATCAGGGACCTGACGTATGAGTGCAGGTTCTTGAGGTAATACGACCTGGCGTTGTAGAATAAAATGAAGAAGCTTGTCAAAAGAACAACCTCTATGTTTCAGTGTTCGCTGTTGTCGTTTCACGCAGTCAGGAGGTCAGGGCATATGCAAGGCTTGATGATGGATTACCCGTTGACGTTGCAACATGCATTCAACCGGGCGGTTCGTATTTTTCCGCGTAAAGAGATCGTGACTCAGACCGAAGGAGAGTCGCATCGCTATACCTATGGCGAGTGGGGGAGACGCAGCATGCAGCTTGCGCATGCTCTCAAGCAAGCTGGTGTCGCGCCGGGCGAGCGCATTGCCACTTTTGGCTGGAATACATACCGCCACCTTGAACTGTATTTCGCGATCCCCTGCTTCGGCGCGGTTTTACACACGCTCAATATCCGCCTGTTTGCCGAGCAGATCGTCTACATCATTAACGACGCCCAGGACAAGATCATCTTTATTGACGGCGACCTGGTGCCCATCCTGGAACCCCTGGCGGACCAGTTGCCCTCGGTGCAACTGTATGTGATTATGGGCGAGCCCCCCACTCCTCCGCAGAAGCTCCAGCCTACAGTTGACTACGAGACCTTCATTGCCAGCCAGGCCGAGAACTTCGAGTGGCCCCAGATTGAAGAGGATAGCGCTGCGGCTATGTGCTATACTTCCGGCACCACTGGCAATCCCAAAGGCGTCGTCTACAGCCATCGCTCGATATATTTGCACTCGATGGGCGCGGGCCTGGCCGATGGCATGGGCCTGTGTGAGCGCGATACTGTGTTGCCGGTGGTACCCATGTTCCACGCAAACGCCTGGGGCTTGCCGCACGCCGGCATGATGATGGGCTCCAAGATCGTGCTGCCCGGCCGCTTCATGGACCCCCTGAGAATCGCGCGCCTGATGGAGCGTGAGCGTGTCACCGTTGCCACCGGTGTGCCGACAATCTGGATTGGCCTGGTGAATCTTATGGACAAGGAGCAGTTTGATTTCTCCAGTCTCCGGGCCATCTACTGCGGTGGCTCGGCAGTCCCCAGGGCGCTGATCGAGGCCCTCTACCGCAAGCATATCAACATCGTCCAGGCCTGGGGTATGACCGAGACCTCGCCGCTGGCCTCGCTCTCCAAGCTGCGCAGCTACCAGGAAGATCTCCCGCTTGAAGAGCAGTTCCGCATTAAAGCCAGACAGGGTACTGTGCTGCCCGGCGTCGATTTCCGCGTGGTGAATATGGAGACGGGCCAGGAGGTACCCTGGGATAATGAGAGCTTCGGCGAGCTTCAGGTGCGCGGCCCGTGGATCGCGCGTGCATACTACCACGACAGCGAGTCCGCCGCCAAGTTCGCCGACGGCTGGCTGCGCACCGGCGACGTAGCAGTGGTCGATAGCGACGGCATCCTCCAACTGGTTGACCGCACCAAGGATCTGGTGAAGTCAGGCGGCGAATGGATCTCCTCGGTCGAGCTGGAGAACCTGATTATGGGCCATCCCAAGGTCCTGGAGGCCTGCGTGATCGGCATCCCAGATCCCAAGTGGTCCGAGCGCCCCCTGGCCTGCGTTGTGCCCAAGCCCGAATATGCCGGGGCCATCAGCCAGGAAGAGATTATTGAGTACCTGCGCCCCCACGTTGCCAGGTGGTGGCTCCCCGATAAAGTAGTCGTCGTGGATGTTATTCCCAAGACAAGCGTGGGCAAGTTCGATAAGAAGGTCCTGCGTAGCCGCTACGAGTTGCAGATGCCCTCGGAAAGCGTATAAGATCGGCAGGGTGTACCCTATCGTTGGAACATGGCCCCCGCAAGGGAGGGCCACTACACC
>JALYVR010000848.1 GCA_030853145.1 Chloroflexota bacterium
GTTTACAAGCCCGCGCCCCTACCCTCCTTGCGCCCCTTAGCCCTTCCTGATATTTTTACCTTTCCCTGTATACGCCTTCCTTTGGCCCGGCGCATGGGCAGGCGATATCGTGCTGCGCGCTTGCATTTCCTGACAATTGCAGAGCTGTGGTATGCGAGAGAATCTTGTAGCGCAGTTTCAGTTCCAGGATGCGCTGGACGGAGGCATTGATCTGGTCCAGCGAGATCGCGCCGCTCTGTACAGCCTGGCGCAACCCGGTCAGCATGGTTTGTGCCTCGTGGAGACCACGCGGACCCAGCAAGAGATCGGTGCCGGCTTTGACAGCCAGCACCGCCGCCTGCGACAGATTATATGTGTTGCTGATACCGCCCATCCACAGCGTATCGCTGATGATCACGCCCTTGAAGTTGAGTTGATCGCGCAGCAGCTTCGTAACCACGTTGGGCGAAAGCGAGGTAGGCAGCTTCGGATCAAGCTGTGGATTGAGAATGTGCGTCACCATCACCATCGGCACGATACCCTCGGCGATCAGCGTGCGGTAGGGCGCCAGGTCAACCGCGTTCAACGTGGCCAGGCTGCGATTCATGTAGGGCAACGAACGATGGGGATCAAGATTGGCGCTGCCCAGGCCGGGGAAGTGTTTCAGGCAACCCACCACTCCGCCATCGGTCAGGCCCTTCAAATAGGCGCGGCCCATAGCTGTCACCAGCGCCGGGGTAGAGCCAAACGTGCGCATGGGCAGACCGGGATTGTTCGGGTTTGTCAGCACATCGACGATGGGCATGAAGTTCACATTAAGTCCCAGGGCTGTCAGATCGACCGCGGCGCTGTGTCCGGCGTTATAGGCCACCTGTGGATCGCGCGTCGCGCCGATGGCGGACTCCGAGATACGCTCGCCCGCAATGCGGCGCAGTTCGTTGACCACCCCGCCCTCGAAGTCGGTCGAGATAAAAAGCGGGATATGCGCCTGGCTCTGCATGCTCCGGTTGAGCGTGACAAGCTGATTGCGCGTCTGCGCGTTGCCGTTCTTGTCCTCAATGAGCACCCCGCCGATCTGGCTGCCCTGGATCATCTGCGTGAGGTCGGCATTGGAAGTCGGTCCATAGAACTCGACAATCACCATCTGCCCCAGCTTCTGCTCCAGGCTCATAGTGCGCACCATGGCCTGGGCGATAGCGCTATCCGTCATAGGGGTGGGCTGCGCCGTGGGGGTCGGCGTGGGGATAGATGCGGTCGCCGTTGGTGCTGGCGCGCTACCACTCGTGGACGACGGCGAACAGCCGCTCAAAATACATACCAGGCATGCGAGAATGATGCATAGCATTCTATACTTCATAGGTTATACCTCAACTTATGTTTTTGATATCATATAGAATATAACGAACAAAGGCGCACAAGCGCAGGGCCATATTTGTCCGGCATATCTGTAGGGCTTATTGAGGGAGCAGGCAGACCACGGCGGTACAGTTATGGAAGCCGCTGAGCTGGCCTTCGGCGCGCGCGATCTGGCCATGCGAATTGCAGCCGATATAGCGGATAGGTCCAAGGGTCTGGCGCAGGACCTCCAATTCATCGCCAAACTGTTTGCCCATCCTGAGGCGGGTAGCGACACAATCAAAAAAGAGGGCGAGCGCTGGTTGAGCGCCAAACAGGTTGCGCTGCGCCGCCTGTGCCGCGCGCGCGGCTGCCTCGATCGGCGAGGACGGGGTAGCATTCATGATGTACACTCTGGCGTTGGGGGGTATGGGAGCGGCGCAGCGAATAGAGCCGCCCGCGTATACCTCCAGGGGTACGCGCAACACGTAGCCCGCGCATTCAATGCCAATGAGGTTGTGCAGGAAAAATGGCATGGGAGCGGCGGGATCAAACACCTGGTTGCTGGCCTGAGCATGGGCCTGGAAAGCCTCGACGGCGGGCCGATCATCGAGATACACCAGGCAGGTACCATTCACTCTGGTGGCACGCATCGGCTCGCTGGCCGGGGACCAGCCATGATGCACCCCGATACCCACCGGCCTGTGGGAGAGGATCTCCAGGGCCACCACGGCATCGGAGACCACCTCGGTGCCGTAGAAGACCGGGGTATGCATAAACTGAGCATTGTCACCGGCGCCGCCGCCAAAAAACTGATAGGTACCACCGGTAAAGCGTGTGAGATGCTCGACCAGGGCATCGGCGTGGCCGGCCAGCG
>JALYVR010000164.1 GCA_030853145.1 Chloroflexota bacterium
CCGTAATACCTCGCGAGGTATTACGGGCTAGTCAACCGCACCCCTACACCTCTTGCTTATCCAATATATTCCTGAAAGACCGTGGGCAACACTTTGTTCATCGTCTTGAGGTAGACAGTGGCCTTCCCAAAGAAAATCAGTAGCGCCTGGAGGTAGACATCGAGTTGCATGTCAACCGGTGCGGAAAATCCGCCTCGATCGACTGTCTTCGTCAAATCTTCGTTCGAGAAAGCCGCGACCGTGGCTTTCATCTCGTCATCCAGCGTTTGATACCACGCCTTGAGCCGGGTAATGCTACTCTCAATGCCTGCTTCTGTGTTGCGGTATGACCACTCTTGCTTGAAGGTTTTCAATGACTGAATGTACGCATGCTCGGTCTCGCCCATCTCGCGGAACAGCGTGCCCAGCGCCGTATTCTGTCCGCCAGGGCTGAAGGCCAGGTCAGCATCGCTCAGGCTATCTAGCAACTGCGACCGCATTCCATGCGATCCCTCAATCCATGACCATTTCTCTTCCATGTAGCGATTCATAGGATTCTCTCCTTTATTTTATATAGAATTCCTGCCTCATATGATAGCGGATCATCCTCAGGAATGATTGTAAAAACGCGACAGCGGCGAAATTTTGTGCTATAAAGTAGGCAAGGTGCTGTGTAACCTCAAACTTGTGAGGCTGCATATGCCAGCGACGAAAGGGTGACCTTCGTAGAGGATGAGTGCTGATGAAGCCAGACAGCGATAAATCCAGGGGCATTTTGAACCAGAAAGCCGGTGAAAAAAAGTTTCAGCTTTCGCGCCATCCACCATCACAGGATTTGAGTTTCTTCGTGGAGCGCTATTGGATCGTCAGTTGGGACCTGCGCGGCCAAAAGCCGTATGTGCAGGAAACGCTTCCTTATCCTTGTGTCAATCTGGTGTTTGAGAAGGGGGCATCGAATGTCTTTGGTGTGGGAACGGGCAAGTTCTCGCGTCTCCTCGAAAACAAAGGCCGAGCTTTTGGCATCAAATTCAAGCCAGGAGCTTTTTACCCCTTTATCCAATCGCCAGTTTCAAAGTTTACTGGTGGATACATCAGTATCCGGGACGCCTTTGATGTCGATGCCCAGGCTCTGGAAGAGGCCATGCTTGCGCGCGAGGACGAAGGCGAGATGAAGGAAATCGCGGAAAATTTCCTGCGCGAGCGGCTTCCAGAACAGGATGAGAATGTAAGGGAGATTAACCGGATCGTCGACTATATCATTGCTCACCAAGAAATCACCAGGGTTGATGACATAGTGCATTGTCTCTCCCTCCATAAAAGGACGGTGCAACGGCTCTTCAGCCAGTATGTCGGTGTCAGTCCCAAGTGGGTGATCCAACGCTATCGCCTCCATGAAGTTGCCGAACGCCTGGCCGATAGCGAGGGTGTGGATTGGACGAAGATAGCCTTCGATCTGGGCTATTTCGATCAAGCGCACTTTATCAAAGACTTCAAAGCTATCGTTGGCAGGACACCGGTGGAATATACCAGGAGAATCATGCCAGCAGAAAGATGAGTATTTATGCGCACAAACCAGGTCAAGGAAAAACTCAAGCGCGATGAGCCGGCATTAGGGGCATGGTTGAGCCTGCCGAGTGTCTCGGCGGCCAGAATTATGTCCCGGCTCGGCTTTGATTGGCTGGTGGTGGATATGGAGCATAGCGCGCAGAACCCCGTGCTTATGGGTGATATGGTCGCCACCATTGCGGACTCCGGGCTGTGCGCGCCTATTGTGCGCGTCCCTGGACATGGCGTCGAGTGGTTCAAGTGGGCGCTCGACGCGGGCGCGTGGGGCGTGGTCGTGCCAATGGTTAACACACCTGAAGAGGCGCGGCGCGTGGTGGAACACACGAAATACCCGCCAGCCGGTACGCGTAGCATCGGTGGAGCCTTTGGCCCCTATGGCTTCGGAACCACCAATTGGCCCGACTACGCGCGTATAGCCAACGATGAGACGCTGGTGATTGTCCAGATCGAGAGCGCGCCGGGCCTGCAAAATGTGAGTGATATTCTGGCGGTGCCGGGCATTGATGTGGCCTTTGTGGGACCCAATGACCTGCACGCGCAACTTGGTCTCACTCCGAGCAGTGACGGAGCTGAACCGGAATTCATGCAGGCCCTGGAGCGCATCAAGGCCGCGGCGCGCCAACACGCAATTGCCCTGGGCATCTTCAGCAGCGACGGCGCCGCCGCCGCTACCCGCATACAGCAGGGCTTTCAGATGATCAGTGTGACCACCGATATCAGCAGTATGATCGCGGCGGCGATACAGAATCTGCACATAGCGCGCGGGTAGGGTTCTGTCAAGCTTCAATCAACGGCTTTATGTGTAGTGGCGCCCCTCGCGGGCGCCATGTCCTATCCGCCATGTCCCTACGACACCTGGAAGGTGACCGGCAGCGACCTGATCACAAAAACGATTCCGGTATGAACCGTGATCGGCACGCCCTTCACCCGCTGGAGATTTTTGAGTTGATCCAGCATCATGGGTAGGGCAATTTTGGCTTCCAGGCGTGCCAGCGGTGCTCCTACGCAGAAGTGGATACCGTGCCCAAAGGCCAGGTGGCGATTAGGCTCGCGCGTGATATCAAATCGATCGGGATCGGGGAATTGAGCTGGATCACGGTTGGCTGAAGCCAGCCAGGTCAACACAACCTGGTTGGCTGGAATGTGTTGGCCGGCCAGTTCAACGTCTGTCTTCGTCTGCCGGAAGAGAAACCAGACCGGCGGTAGGTAGCGCAGTACCTCCTCAATCGCTGTGGGCATCAAGGCAGGCTCGCGGATCAAGCGCTCCATCGCGTCGGGATGGTCCGTAAAGCACACAATAGCGTTGGCGATCAGATTCTTGGTCGTCTCCTGTCCGGCCGCCAGCAATAGTGTGCAAAAATTGACCAGCTCGGACTCGCTCAAGCGTTCGCCGTCAACTTCAGCCGTACTCAGTGTGCTGATTAGATCTTCACGTGGTGTACGACGGCGCTCCTTCAGCAAAGCGGAGAAGTAGTCAGCCATCTCCTCCTCCATGGAGCGTCCAGCCTCCTGCCGGGTGACGGCCATCTCCGAACTGTCAACGCGCGCCCAGCGCTGAAAGATGTCCCAGTCTTCCGCCGGTACACCCAGCAACTCCGCGATCACTTTCGCGGGCAGGGGAAAGGCCATATCCGCGACAATATCCATCTTGCCCTGTTCACGTACCTTATCCAATAGCTCTTGCGTCAATTGGGTGACACGCTCTGACAGGTGCGCGACTGCTCGCGGCGTAAACGCCTGGTTGACCAGGTTGCGCAATTTGCGGTGGTCCGGTGGGTCCTTCGCGACGAGCGTGTCTTTGAGGAAGGAGCCAGCCACCCCAAATGCCTGCGAGGAGAAGCGGTTATAATCGGTCAAGATGCTCAGGATATCCTTATAACGAAAGGCCTGCCACAGGTGCGTTTTCTCATCGTGAAAGGCCGGGTGCTGAGCGCGCATCTCCTCAAACCAGGAGTACATATGCGGAATCTCTGTAAGCGAGTAGGTGCCGAACAGAGAGACCGTGTGTGAAGGATACTGCGATTGTTGTTCCATTCATGGTGCCTTTCTTTTTGTTTCTTCTTGAGTAAGTATATTTCATGATCGCTAACTTTATCAAACAGAGGCATATCTAAATGAGCAAGCGTTATCTACTCTGCTGCTGTAAGGATATGGCATAATGGAAGCAAGGAAAGCCCTAAAAACGAGATGTGATAGCAATTACTAAGCACAGATTGGAGGAGAGATGTATGGCTCAAGAGAGACAGGAGACACGCGAAGAAGAGGTTGCGCGTGTTCGTAGCTATCTGGCTAGCCAGGCAATGCGTCGTACACCGGAGCAGCTTGTGGAAGTGTTGCGAGAGGCGCAGCAGCAGTTTCTGACAGCGACTGGCACGGTCGCTGACGCCGACTTTCGCACGATTCCTGAGGAAGGGGCCTGGTCCGCAGCCGACGTGCTGGCGCATATGTGTGCCATTGCCGCCTTCGATGAGCGCTCGCTCTGCGGCGTGATTGAGTGTGGCGAGCAGCCGGGGAATGTGGCTGATCAGCTTGAGCACGTGTCAGCCTCTGCCACACGAGCGCAGATGCTCGCGGATATCACAGCATACCGTGAACGGCTGATCGCAGTTGTGCTTCAGGCAGACCCCCAGGCTCACCTGGACATTGTCTGGGGTCATAGTGGCTTCGGCGATATGAACTGGCGCGAATGGCTGTTGTTCGCGCGCGTGCATACCCTCGATCACACTCGTCAGATGCAGGCAATCTCAGCGGTATTGGCGTCAACGTAACAGCCATAGAGGAGAGAGAAGCAGCATGAAGTTAGCAATACAATTTGGCGTCTCCACCTATATAACGTTCAAGTTGTATAAGCAACCTGGCTTTATCTTCATAACCAGTAGCGATGATTGGATGGCGATTTATCACCTGGTCATAGACTGCCAGTGCTTCGCCTTCCCACTCAATCTCAATGAGAAAACTTGCCTTATTAATGTATGCTCCATCATTATTTGGGTCAAGACGTATAGCCTGGTTAAAGGCGTCCAACGCTTCATCTAACATCTAGCCTGACTTTCATAAAAGGGGCCACCATGTGTGCATTTGACATATAGAGACATAGAGTGGCTCTTTTACTGTGTCCAGGAGGCACGGCGGCTAGCAGCGCGAGGCACATGAGGCAGACATGCTCCCCTGTAACTCCCATGCTTTTTCTATCATGAAGTCAGGTCAATGCGCATCTCAAGCATCTGATCTTGCTCCCCACTCTCTATAAAGCCCACGCGGCGATAGAGCGCAATGGCCCGCGTATTGGTGGGATCAACGAATAGATTGACGTAAAAGGCATAGCCCTGAAAAAGCAAGATGGGAGAAGCTTTTTGTTGTTCCATCTGCTATGATAGTCGCGTGACCAGAAGGTGACTTTCTCATTCGCTGGCATTGGCGGTTGAGACGCGAGAGCCGGTGAATGATGACCGCTGTATTCACATGTTAGGCGATTGTGACAATCGAGGAATTGCTTATGTGTCGAAACATAAAAACACTTTCTAACTTCGAACCTCCCGCGACTGAGGAAGAGATTCGTGCGGCCTCATTGCAATTCGTGCGCAAGGTGAGCGGCTTCAACAAGCCATCAAAAGCCAACGAAGCGGCTTTCCTGGCTGCCGTTGACGAGATAGCCGCGATCTCCAGCACCCTGCTTAGCTCGCTTGAGACGAGCGCACCACCAAGGAATCGTACAGTTGAGGCTGCCAGGGCGCAGGCTCGCTCTGCTCAAAGGTTTTCTAAGTAACTCTGCTGTGACTTCAAACATACATGTTAGAGCAATCATGAAAGAGAGTGTTTTCTCCAGCACGACGCAGTTGGCCGCCGCCATCAGGGCGGGCCACGTTTCAGCCGCGCAAGTGCTGGAAGCACATTTGGCGCAGATTGATACCCACAATCCTGCTTTGAACGCCATCGTCACTATGGATGCCGAGCCTACATATGAACGGGCGCGGGAAGCGGATAAAGCCCTGGCTCGCGGTCAGGCATGGGGACCGCTGCATGGTGTACCCTTTACGCTGAAAGATGCCCATGCCACAGCGGGCATGCGTACCACCACCGGGCTCCCAGCGCTGGATCACGTCCCCCAGGAAGATAGCACTGTTGCCGCGCGTCTCAAGGCAGCGGGCGGCATTCTCATCGGCAAAACGAATGTTGCCGCGATGCTGGCCGATTATCAAACCACAAATCCCATCTTTGGCCGCACGAATAACCCCTGGAATATTGAGCGCACGCCGAGTGGCTCCAGCGGCGGCGCTGGCTGCCGGGATGACGCCGTTTGACATTGGCACCGATCTAGCCGGTTCGATCCGCATTCCGGCGCATTTCTGCACTGCGAAACGGGATCGTCACTGCACGTTGATGGCCAGGAAGTAACATATAGGATGGTAAGCGCCCATAGCACGTCGTTCAACTACACCGGCCATCCGGCAGTTGTGCAACCATATAAGCTGGATCGTGATGGCCTACCCATTGGAGTACAGGTGGTAGGCAAACGCTGGAGCGAGTCACATTTGCTGGCGATAGCCAGGGCCCTCACGGAAGTGACCGGTGAGTTCCAACGACCACCGGGCTACTAACTCCAGGACACGAGGTGAAGGGAGCACCCAGCAAGGAGGTTTACTCTCGCTTAACGTCTGCATAATACCCTTTTAACGTATATAACTGGCTATTTAAACAAGCGATGCTATACTAATATACGGCACAGGAAGTGTCAACTCTGATAGTTTGTACCCATGAGTGCTCTTCGAAAAGGAGTAGAAGACTACATGACGAAACTGCACAAAGTATGGATTCTATCCTTGCTAGCAACGATTGTAATGTTCGCCAGCAGTTCGTTGCAGATGGCATCTGCAGCAAGCGGTCCCCCTATTTCTCAGGGTGTACTTCGTTTAGATGGCAATACCGCTACGCCGATCAAGCATGTCATTGTGATCCTCGGCGAGAACCACACCTTCGATAATATCTTTGGTACCTTTCAGCCCAATAGCGGTCAAAATGTCTTCAACCTGGCCTCGCAAGGCATCGTAGACTGCTCAGGCAATCTTGGTCCACACGCGGGACGTGCCGCCCAGCAGCAGGCGACCGACACGACGAAGTATAAGCTGGCTCCTAAAAAGACAGGGCCTTACGCCACCCTGCCTCAACCTAACACGACATATGCGCTGGGTCAGCCACCGAATGTGCCTGATGCTCGCTTCCCGGCAAATCTGCCAAATGGGCCGTACCAGATCACTAAGTACGTTCCATACCAGAATTCGTTTGTGGGAGATCCTCTCCACCGCTTCTATCAGATGTGGCAGCAACAGGACAAGGGCAAGCATGATCTGTATACCTGGGTCCACCAGACTGCTGGCGATGATAATGGCGCTAATCCTCCCAAGCCCATTTATCAAGGCGCCCTCGACATGGGATACTACAATATGTGCGCAGGTGACGCCCCTAACTTCAACTTCATCGGCCATACCTATGCTATCAGCGACAACTATCACCAGGCCGTAATGGGTGGTACTGGAGCTAATCACATCATGCTGGGCACCGGTGATGCCGCATACTACCAGGATGCCAATGGAAACCCGCTGGTCCCACCGGCCAATCAAATCGAGAATCCCAATCCCAAGCCTGGCACGAACAATAACTACACCCAGGACGGCTACGCGGGAGGTAGTTATAGCAACTGCTCTGATCCAGGTCAGCCCGGAGTGGGACCCATTCTCAACTACCTGCACTCCTTGCCTTACAAGCCATTCCGTAACGGCGATTGTGCCCCAGGAGCATACTACCTGCTCAACAACTACCTGCCGGGCTACACACCTTCGGGCCAGCTTACGACTGGCTCACCGTTTGTCGTGCCACCACAGAAGTTCCCCACTATCGCGGATGAGCTTTCTGCGCATGGTATCTCCTGGAAGTATTACGGCCAGGGCTATAACAATGGCAATGTCAGCCCCACCTTCTGTGGCATTTGCGACCCATTCCAGTACGCTACCTCAATCATGACCACGTCGCTCAGGAACAACATCCAGGACTACAGCCGGTTCCAGCAGGATATCACCAATGACACGCTGCCTGCCGTCTCTTTCATCAAGCCTGATGAGATCAATGATGGTCATCCAGCATCCTCATCGCTCTCCTTGTTTGAGACCTTCGCCTCCAACGCCGTTAACCAGGTGATGAACAAGCCTGATGTCTTCAAGGATACCGCCATCTTCATTACCTTTGATGAGGGGGGCGGCTATTATGACTCTGGCTACGTCCAGCCTCTCAGCTTCTTCGGCGATGGCCCACGTATTCCGATGATGCTGGTCTCACCGTATGCCAAACGTGGTTACGTCGATCACACCTATAACGATCATGTCTCGATCTTAAAGTTCATCGAGCGGAACTGGCACCTCTCCCCGCTATCGAAGCGCAGCCTGGATAACCTGCCCAACCCGCATACAGACAAAGATGATCCTTATAAGCCAACCAACCGCCCGGCCATTGGGGATTTGATGCAAATGTTCGACTTCGACCATATGCGCATGGATACGCCCTTGCTACCATATGTGGGCTAGAGGCGACGCGTAAGGGCTTCATCTTCTCGCTTAGGGAGATTCGGCTTGCCGCATCCGTGCGGCAGGCCCTGGGGCCTGGCAAGCCGGATCCCCTACGCGGGATGAGGCCGTTTCACCAGCGCAATGACGCTTGACAGAGCAGCAGGGGCGATGGCTTGTCTCTACGGGCGAGGCAAGCCATCGCCCCTACGCAGCATCATGGCACACATCTTTGCAAACCCAGCACACAGCTAGCTCTTATGCTCCACTTGTTCCTCCAGCCGCTGCGCTTTTCTAGAATACATATGTTGGCAAATTGCGTTCCCATAGGCTGCACGCTGATATACGGGCGACGCTGCAAAAAGCAGCAGCTCTGGATGAGAATTTGTACCTGATTGCTCACATCCGGACTCAGGAGCAGATAGCCACACTGCCACGCTTGCTCGACCAATTCATTTTCGATCTTGCGCTGCTGGGCTTTGCGTTGTTTGCGAGTGAGTTGCTGCTGTGGAACCGGAGGAGCGGCTTGCGGTCCTTTGTGCCAGATCTGACTG
>JALYVR010000849.1 GCA_030853145.1 Chloroflexota bacterium
TGGTGGCCTGCGTCAGTTGCGCGAAATCAAAGGTGCCGGTGTGGGTGAACAGGATCATGATACCGATAATAAAGCCCACGTCACCGATGCGGTTCATGATAAAGGCCTGGATGGAGGCGCTGGCGGGCGATGGGCGCTCCTCCTCTGGCCGGGCGCGCTTGTTGATCCAGAAGCCGATCAGCAGGTAGGAACTCAGGCCGACCAGTTCCCAGCCGACGAAGATCACCAGGAAGTTCTGCGCGAAGATAATCATCAGCATGGAGAAGGTGAAGAGTGAGAGATAGGCAAAGAAGCGCGCGTAGCCCGCCGAGTTCTCCATGTAGCCCTGCGAATAGAACTGCACCAGCAGCGAGATCGTCGTGACCACCACCAGCATGGTGATGGCCAGGTTATCCAGGTGGAAGTTGACCGCGTAGCCGGCAAAAGACGGATCGCTGCCCCAGTTGTAGGAGATCTGGGTCAGGTTGACGCCTTTGGCGGCCAGCGCCTGTATCCCCGGAACAATGCCAAGCGAGGCAAATAGTAACAGCCAGGAGTAGGCACAGGCCACCAGCATAATGGCGATACCCACGTAGGCGCTGACCCTCGCCCCTGTTGTCAGGTGGGGTACTTTTGGGTCCTCATCGTCGTCTGCGCCATGCTCGTCGTGCTCTTCGCTCGCAGCCGCATGCTCGCTATGCTCTGCGCCGGGAGCGCCATGAGCTTCGCTGGTTTGCATGGCATCGTGGCCCGTCGTTTGCATCGCGTCGTGGGTCGTCGCGGCCGCAGCGTGTGGGCGGCTGCGCAGGTCCCAGGCACGGGTGCCGAAGACAATCACGACGAACGAAAGCAGTGGAGCGAGCAGGATCGTCCACGAATAGTCATATAGAGCCATAGAAATCACCACTTCATCATATTAATTTCGCCAACGTCCACCGTGTTGCG
The DNA here is from genome assembly GCA_030853145.1 of Chloroflexota bacterium. Lineage (GTDB taxonomy): Bacteria > Chloroflexota > Ktedonobacteria > Ktedonobacterales > Ktedonobacteraceae > JALYTT01. The sequence continues at coordinate 925 of JALYVR010000849.1, forward strand.
CTTGCGATAAATCGAGATAATCATCGCGAGGGCCACCGCGGCCTCCGCCGCAGCCACAGTAATGATGAAGATGGCGAAAATCTGACCGGTCAAGAGGGTAGAATATGGCTTGATGCGGTTATAGTAGGAAAAGGCCAGCATAGTGATATTGACGGCGTTCAGCATGATTTCTATGCCCATCAATACGGCGATGGCGTTACGCTTGGCGAGGGCGCCATACAGGCCGATACAAAATAACACCGCACCAAGTATCAAGAAATGATAGAGAGTAAGCATGTGATTATTCCTCCTCCCTGCCAATCACAATCGCTCCCACAATCGCGACCAGCAGCACCACCGAGGCGATTTCAAACGGGAGCACGTAGCTATAGCAGGTGGGACTATAGAGCAACTGCCCGATGGCTACCACATTGTTGGGCGGCAGCGCGCAGGTCGCAGGGGCCGTGCCGGCATAGCCCTTAATGGCGGTATGGGCCGTTGTGGCGAACGCGCTGGTGAACACAGCATAGATGATACCAATGCCCACCAGCCCGGAGATCACTGCGGCTGCCAGCAGGGCCCACCACCTGTTGTTGGGATTGGTGACAAACCTGTTCCCTATGCGCGTCAGCATGAGGGCGAAGAGGATCAGGATCGTGACGGCACCGGCGTAGATGAGTATTTGCACAATAGCAATGAATTCGGCGTTGAGCAACACATAGATCGCGGAAGCCATTGCGAAGACCACTACCAGTGCCAGCGCGCTATGCACGATATTGCGCTGCCCCACCACCACCAGCGCTGCGCTCACGAGCAGAGCTGCGCTGATCCAGAAGACGACGCTGGCTAAGTCCATAAAAAAATACCTCCGTATAGATCGGATCGGATGTTGAGAAATGTATCGCGTTCGTTTCAGCTCAGGCGCGAGAGAAGTCAGTGGCGCGGAGACGCTTACACGCACCTCACCCCTTCTACCAGGCAAGCCTATCTCTACATTGTATCACCGTAACAGGCCATGACAGGATGCCTCAGTCTTTTTTAAGCAGAGGTACCTGACTAATAGATGGCATAAAGGTCCTGAGTCGTATTTCTCAAACAAGCTATTGTCTCTCGTCTGATTCTATCAAAACCCGTCGTCCCTGACAAGGCCAATTTTCGGCGTGCCTTCCCAATCCCCCATTTCTCTAATCTACGTTATGAGTCATCCCGAATTTTTGAGGAGCCTGAAAAACTCCTTGTGCGGGGTTCAAAGGGGCGGCCGCCCCTTTGGGGGGGATGGGGTCTCC
>JALYVR010000165.1 GCA_030853145.1 Chloroflexota bacterium
TGAAGGGAGCGTCCACCGGTAGCGCCTTCAATTCCAGCGCAAAGGCGTGCATGAGCCGCGCGAACGTCGTCTTGCCAACGCCGCTTGGCCCACAGAGCAATGTGTGCAGCCCGTGCGGTGGGTAGAGCATCGCCGCCTTCGCCTGCTGGATCGCCACCTTCAGGCCTTCGTGACTGCCCACCAGCGTTTCAAAACTGGTGACAATTGCCCCGTTCTGCAACGACGCCACCACTGTTGACGGTCTGGCCGGATCGATATGTAGAGGCGCCCCTTGCGTGCGCCCTGTTAATGGGTGACTTGTTGACGGGTGTTTCGTTTGTGGGCGTTCTGGTTGTGGCTGTGCTTGAGTGTGTCCTGGCTGTGGATGTGTTGTCAGTATGTTCTCTGTAGTGAACAGAACAGGGCGGCCAGGTATACGCGCGATTTTGCCTTCCTGAGCCAGCACATTCAGGTCGCGGCTGGCGTTCGTCCGGTCGATCGACGCTCGTTCCGCAACCTCTTCCGCGCTGAAGCCCACGTGACGACGTGAGAAGGCGCTGCGCGTTGTACCAGCAGCTTCAGTACATAGCGACCGTAACGCTTCAAATACTCGATCTTTGCGCAGCAAGTGGCCAGTCCTTCGTATGAATCCATCTACGTGCCTTAGTTTACATAATAATGGCTGAATATCTGCATTCTGTCAAGGAATGGGTATTTGGTTGGTGGCTGGCCAGTAGTACGCACTCGTTTCGCCCCGTTCTGAAATGATCTCCCAGAAATAGTGCATATGACCCAGGGATTATCCTCCTCTATCTGCTACACTTGCTCTCAACGACACGTGAACAGCCACCTCTGGCATCCCCGCTGTTCTCATGAAAAGGGATGGAGCACTCTGGCTTCTGGTGTGGCACACATCAAACCGGCGGGAAACCTCCTGGGACTCTTCACGAGCCAGAGTCTGTGTCGTAACTCGGGCGCCCGATATGTTTGAACTCCAGGAAAGGACGACACCTATGCGATTTTCCATCTTTCAGACGCTGCGCGTGACAGGATGGGTATCTCTTGCCTGCCTGCTCCTCTTCCTGCCTGCCTGCCAGAGGAGTTCGGGTCCGCAGCCGACACAGCAGGCGCCTCTGAAACCAGCTTCAAGCCTGGTTGTCACGACAATAGCCAGGGGAGAGCCGCCTGATGCGCTCCCCGCCCCGCTCAAGGGCACGGCACCGGAGGTGACGATCTCGGATCTCCATGCCAGCAATGGAGTGACGCGCTGGAACTACCATCCGCAATGGGTACCTATGTTCCACAATCTGGGCGCACCGGTGATCGTTGATGGAGTGCTCTACTCACCAGCCGATGTCTATAACGAGGCGTATTCTTTTGATAGCGATCACTCCCCATCGGGGGTCCTTTCAGCGCTGCGTGTGAGCGACAAAACGCTACTCTGGCGTGTGGAGACCGGCGCGCTAGCCTCTGCCCCACTCGTTGAGAATGGAGTTGTCTATAGCAGCGCCATTGTCTTCACGACTGACAGCCAACACAAGAGTCTCACTGAAAAGTTTGTCTACGCCTTCGGTACTCGCACCGGCAAACTGCTCTGGCGCACGCGGATCATAGGCTCCTTTGGCTCCAACGACACCCTCGCGCTAGTGCAGGGCAATCTGTACATTGGCTCAAACGAGGTTTGCTTTGATGCGTGCAACGCTACGTATCTGTTCTCGTTACACGCCGTCGATGGAAAGCTGCGCTGGCAGCGTGCGCTCACCGGGGGCATCAGCATCCACATCCAATCGTTCACCATCGCTAACGATATCGTCTATTTGTATCTGTACGGAGACACATCCAACCAACTCGTTCTCCTGGCGTTTCGAGCCAGCGATGGACAGCAGCTCTGGCGCTACCTCACGGGCCTCTCGCTGTTCGAGGGCAACATACAGAGGCTCAGTCCGGTCGTGAGCAATGGCCTCGTCTACCTTGGCTCAGCTCTCCAGTCTGATCCGTACCAACCAGAGAGGTGGAGCTACTCCGTGGTGGCATTGAATGGACAAAGCGGTACGGTGCAATGGCGCACGCCAACGGATCTGTATCCCGCCGTCATCGCAGCCTCTGCCGGCACCATCTACCTGGAGACGGCTCGCACGAGTAAGACAACGCCCCCTTACACGACGTTTCTCTCGGCACTGCGAGCGGACGATGGGCACCTCCTCTGGCACCAGCATATTGAGAATCCCCTGCGGAGCTTCATCCCGGCCGGGGCCATTCTCTATGGCACAACTGGGAGCATCCTCTCTGGTACAACCAGGAAAGATGCTAGCAATGGGGACACCACGAATATCGTGTTCGCACTCGACGCACAGAGCGGGACTCTCCTCTGGCGAACCACGATGCAGTCACCTCTCTCACGTGCCGGGTCCCTGGTCACAGCCCTCGCCTCCAACGTCATCTACGTGGCCCTGCAAGACGACATCCTCTTCGCGGTACAAACACGCGATGGCAAGATTCTCTGGGACAGCAGAACAGCAGGCATCATTATGGACGTGACGATCGTCACTTGAAACGAGTCAGTTCACTGTTGAGATCCATCTCGTTGCGCGCCCCGTGGGCAGACGCATATTTGACCCAATTTACCATATGGCTAGCGGCTGACGCGCTGCATACGCGCTCGCATGAACAGGATCAGCAGGCCTCCCAGGAAGACTAGCCCTGACATGACCGCCAGCAGCCAGGCGTTGACGCTGCGCCCCGACAGGTAGAGGTCCAGGGTCACTGTCAGCAGCCAGAGTTGGATGCTCAGCAGGACAACGCCGACGGCGAACCCGGCGAGCACGATGGCGGCCTGCCCTGGTGGTGGTGTGCGTTCGGTATCGCTGCTGGACTCGCTCAAGATACGCTCGTGCATCAGGGTGTCTCCTCCACTGCGTAGAGCATGCTGCCGTCCTGGCGTATCTTGATGCTGGGTAGTGGGCGCTGTGGCGGACCGGAAATCGGGCCACCCGTTCGTGGGTCGAAGGCGCCCTCGTGACAGGGGCAGAGCAACTTCTCGCTGCCCTTGTCGTAGTAGACGGCGCAGGAGAGGTGCGTGCATTTGCCGCTATAGGCCGCGAAGCGCCCCTCCGGCAGGTGTAGCAGGATGGCCTGGTCATCGGCGGTCGGGTACTGGAAGTAGTGGACTTCGCCGGGCGCTAGCTGGCTGACATCGATGAGGGCCTGCTGGCGCACCTGCGTCGTCGGGCGCAGATAACTGAGCGCGACGATTCCGGTGGTAGCCGCGAAGAGCGCGCCCGATGCCATCACCGTGAAGTTCAGCAACTCGCGCCGCGACACAAAATCGTCGGCATCCCAGTGGTACGGAAACTCCGTCTGCCAGCGTGTCATACGCCGGCGTTTCTGGACGCGCCTGCCATTCGTCCTGTTCACCGGCACCATTTTGTCTCTTATAGTCATAATACCCAGGCCTCCTCTCGCGCCGCCTCACCCGTCTCCGCGCGCGCCTCTGCCAGCAGGGCCGCGATGTCCAGGCGCGGCGTCTCTTCCGGCACGACCCAGTAGTTTTTCGTGCGTACCGCCTGCTCGCCAAAGGTAGTGATATTGATGGGGTGGCCTTCGCGCTGGGACATGAATTCCTCGAAGTCGCCGTACCACAGCGCCTGTGTGGGGCAGACCTGCGCGCACCAGGGCTTGAGATCCTGGCTCGTGCGGTCGTAGCACAGGTTACACTTCTTCATCAGGCGCGCCTGGACATCGAACTTGGGCACGCCGAAGGGGCAGGCGTAGACGCAGTTGCGGCAGCCGATGCAGCGCGATGGCTCGGCCATCTGCACAACGCCATCGGGCGTGATCAGGATCGCCATCACCGGGCAGACCTGCGCGCAGGGCGCGACCGGGTCCTGGCAGTGCATGCAGACCGTCGGCTGCGTGGCAACGCTCATGCCGCGATCTATGAAGTCAACCATCATCATGCTTTCGCCTTTGTGCGAATCGCATTCGCGGCAGGCCGCCTCGCATGAGCGGCAACCGATGCAGCGCGATGGGTCGATAAACATGGTCTTGACAGCCAATGCTTTTACTCCTTCTTCCCTAATATGCCCTGGCCTTCTTTTCCTGCTGGCCCTTGGTCTCGCCGACCGTGTATGGGAACATCTTGGGCCGGCTTTCAGGTGTAAAGTTGACGGTATAGCCCTCCTGCGTGGTCGTGGGGAGCGGCGTATCCAGTTTCTCGACGGTGGCGGCGCAGGCCTTGTACTCCGGGATCTTGACGGCCTGCTCAACCGCCGGATTGGTGAGCTGGTTGATGGCCTGCGCGTGACCGTAGTGATAGGGCACGAAAAGCGTGTCCGGCCTGATCGTGGGCACGACGAGCGCCTTGAGCTGCATCGAGCCGCGTGGCGTGCGTAGACGCACAATTTCGTCGTTGACGATCCCCAGACGCTGTGCGGCCTGTGGATGGATCTCCACCCAGGGTTCGGGCGCCTGCGAGTTGAGGAAGGCGAGGCGGCGCGTCTGGTTACCGCTCAGGTAGTGATAGACGACGCGCCCGCTCGTCAGGCGGAATGGATAGTCCGCGCCAGGCTCCTCGGCGGGCGGTTGGTACGCGACGGGGAACATTTTAGCCTTGCCGTCAGGGTGCTGGAAGCGTTCGGTGAACAGGCGGGGGGTACCTGGATGCTCCGGCGAGGGGCAGGGCCAGAAGACGCCGTCCTCCGCGTCGATTCTCTCCCACGAGATACCGTAATAATCGGCTACGCCACCTTTGGAGGCCAGGCGCAGCTCCTCCCAGATATCGTGGACTGTCTCGTAGGGGAAGAACTGCTCTCTCCCCAGCCGCTTCGCCAGGTCGCAGATGATCCGCCAGTCGCTGCGGGCCTGCCCTGGCGGTTCTGCCGCGCTATTGATCTTGATCACACGGCCTTCCAGGTTGGTCGTGGTGCCTTCATCCTCGCACCAGACCGTGCCGGGGAGCACAACGTCGGCGAGTTCGGCGGTCTCCGACAGAAAGAAGTCGATGACTACCAGCGGGTCGAGGTTGTTGAGGGCCTTTTGCACGATCTTGTTATCAGGCAGCGAGACCATCAGGTTTGAGCAGGCAACCAGGCAGCTCTTGATCTCGCCGTCGGCCATCAAGTGGACCATCTCGGTGGCGGCCGCGCCCTCCCAGGGCAGTTCATCGACGGGGATACCCCAGATATCAGCGATATGCTGGCGCTCCTCCGGTACGTCGATGTGGCGATAGCCCGGCAACTGGTTGGCCTTTTGCCCGACTTCGCGCCCACCCTGGCCGTTGCCCTGGCCCGTGATCATCATGGTGCCGCTGCCGGGCTTGCCGACCTGGCCGCGCGCGAGAGCGAGGTTAATGCAGGCCAGGCAGGCGTCCACGCCGTGGCTGCTGTGCTCGATGCCCTTGCCGTGCATGATCAGCGAGCTGGCCGCGCGACCGTACAGGCGCGCCGCCGCCAGGATGCGCTCGGCAGGCACGCCGGAGAGATTCTGCGCGTACTCCAGCGTGAACGGCTCCACGGCGGCCTGCACCTGCTCCCAGCCGTTGGTGCGCGCGCGTAGATACTCCTCGTCAATCAGACCATCGACGATGACCTGGCGCAGGATGGCATTGATGACGGCGATGTCTGTGCCGGGACGCACCGGCAGCCAGAGATCGGCGGTGCGCGCCATAGGCGTCTCGCGTGGGTCAATCACGATCAGGCTCGCCCCCTTGTCGCGCGCGCGCCAGACCCACTGCATGATGATCGGAAAGCACTCGGCGATATTCACGCCCACGGCCAGTATGCAATCGGTAAGCGGAATATCAGTCATGGGCAGTGGCGCGCGGTCGAGGCCAAACGAGCGAGCGTAGGCGCTGGCGGAGGACGACATGCATAAGCGCCCGTTGTAGTCGATGTGACGTGTCCTTAGGCCTACGCGCGCGAATTTGCCCATCGCGTAGCATTTCTCGTTGGTCATCGAGGAGCCGCTGTAGATGGCGACGGCATCGCGACCATGCTCCTCCTGTATGCGCTGCCAGCGACTGACGATATAGTCCAGGGCCTCATCCCAGGTGGCGCGCTCCAACATGCCGCCTTTGCCTCCGCGCCGGATCAGCGGGTGCGTCAGGCGATCAGGATGGCCCACCTGCTGGTAGGCCACAACGCCCTTGGGACAGAGCGAGCCCCGGTTATGCGGGTAGTTGCGCGGCTCCACGCCAACTACCTTCCCATTTTCTACTTTTAAATACATCCCGCATTGCACACCACAGAAGGCGCAGTGGGTAGGCACCAGCGTGTCCGCACCATGGGTGGCTGTCGCCCAGTCCGCGTTGGGCGCGCCTTTCGATTGGAAATCGTAGTTGGTATCGCGCCTCTTCTCAAAGAAATTCTTGTCAATTGACATAATGCTCTCTCCTTCCTGGTAGAGATGGGCTCACAGGAAGCGCTTACCCATCAGCCGGTAGTACGCTTCGCCACGGAGTATCCGTTTGCACGCCGGACAGTAATCCTGCATCGTCCCACGATCACCACCCAGGTCATACTCCTGTCCCAGATCGTTGAGCACACCCTTCAAATCCTGGATGAATTGCTGCGAAGGCAGTTGCTGGCCGCAGCGTTTGCAGAGACTCTCGTTGACGGTCCCGCTGATTGTGCCGCTCTGAACGCGCGCCTCGTAGCGATCCAGGTCCTGGTTGACCGTCTGGTAGAGGGTCACCCCGATGCTTGCCGGGCGCTCGATGATGTGGAAAAATTTCCCGAAGGGGATAGAGAGCAGCCAGAGCACAACGATAACCTGGTGCGTCAGCGAGATGAACCAGTAGAACCTGCCGCCCCACCAGCCGGACGATGCCGTCAGCGCCAGCCCCGTGATGGCGATAGCGGCCAGCAATATCAGCGGCACCAGGTCAAACCCGAAGCGTTGGATGATGAGCAGCCCCGCGTCGGTGATGCGCCTCCATAGTGCAATGGCGATGCCAACGAGCAGCAGCGCCGATGTAAAGTCCAGGATGTGGTAGATAGCAAAGCCGGTGCCGGCCGCAATGGGGAAGGTGAGGACCGGAAAGCCAAAGAACCAGGCCCGGTACATATCGGGCGGCACCAGCGTGAAGCGAATCCAGCCCAGCGCCAGCGGCACGGTGACAGCGAGAGAGAGCATCACGCCCCAGAAGATACACATATGCATGATCCAGCGCTGGCGGCTGCGCTTGAGGATAAAGGTCTGCGCCAGCAGGTCGGTCCACCAGGCTTTGGGAATCAGCAGTGTGTAGCGTGTGAAATTGCGCCACGAGAAAAAGTTCGCCCAGCCCGCGCGAAAATAGCGCCACGTCGGTGGGCGCGCGATCCACAGCGTGTAGCGATAGGCCAGGGCCGCGACTGCGAAGACGGTGCCCACGGCGTAGCCGATCAGCGCCGAGTCAAAGTCATGCAGCCCCCTTGAGCCGATCACGATCAAAATAATCAGGAGCGCCGTTACCAGGATAGCGATGGAGACAGCCGGTAGTGCAGAACGGTTCCCTCCTCCGCGTCGCATCTTGCCCTCCATGATGGGTCGTCCTTTCTTTGCCTGTTAACATGCTGATAGTATAATCTCAGCAACGTGCCTTAGAAGCCAGTTGCGTCTGTCCTGTTTCCCTTATCCTATTATGCCATCAGGATAGTGCCTGAGGTCAATAGTCGCTGCTGCCTTGCATAATGGGATGGGCAGACGGTATTATTGGTGTGTTACGATCTTGCCGATGATGACACTTCCCCATCACATCTCTGCGCAGGGAAGAAGGAAGGATACCTGTCATATGCACACGCGTTACGCGGCACACACGCAGCGTCTGATCGATGCGGTACTCACCAGTCCTGGCGAGACCAATTCCACATTGCGCCAGGCGATTGAAGCACAGTCGGCTCAGTTCAGCCTGCGCTCCTCTCAAGAGAGTGAGCAGGTTCCCCCGGCAGTAGCGGCCTACATCAAAAAAGTGGCTCTCTACGCCTACAAGACCACCGACGAGGACATCGAGGTCCTGCACAAAGCAGGCTACAGCGAGGATGCGATCTTAGAAATGACATTGAGTGCCGCGCTGGGAGCAGGCATGCTTTGCCTGGAGCGTGGACTGGCGGCCCTGAAAGGAGACACAGATGCGGCTCAAGAAGATTGAGCAGGTGAGTCAGGATGAGCGAACCTCCGACATCCGGCGCCTGTTGTCCTATCGCCCCGAACTGTTCGGCCAGCCGTTCTCGGCCCATCTGGAGGCCGTCCTGCGCGGGCCGTCGGACTGGAAAGTTGGCGAACGGGAGTTGTTCGCGGCCTTCGTCTCACGCACGAACCAGTGCAAATATTGAACAGGAGCCCATGGCGCAGTTGCGGCCAGAGTGCTCACTGATGAGAAAGTGGCGGCGGTGCTGGATGATTGGCGTACCGCCCCCATTGATGAGAAGCTGCGGGCGACATTGGGCCTGCTGGAGAAGGTGACGCTGACTCCTGGGAAGATCGGGCCTGAGGATATCGCGCCACTGCGTGCGTTGGGAGTAAGCGAGCAAGCTATCGAGGATGCCCTTGTGGTCTGCGCGCTCTTTAACATCATCGACCGCATGGCCGATGCACTCGACGTGGCGGTTCCATCGGCGGAAGGCTTCGCGCAGACAGGCGAGCGGTTATTGGAGTATGGATACCTG
>JALYVR010000850.1 GCA_030853145.1 Chloroflexota bacterium
CCATCTCCTCGACCAGACCCGCCACGAAGTCACTGATGATGCGATCGACGGGTAGGCCATTGTCTGAGATCATGATCCCCGTCTGGCCGCTAGCCACAAAGGCGCTATCGAGGCCGCGTTTCGCCGCCTCGCGCTCCAGTTCGAGCGCCACGGTCATTTTGCCCACCGCGCAGTCCGAGCCCACCATAAGAATCGTGTGGCTGCCGTTGCGATGTGGTGTCAGGGTCGCGACGCGCTGCCGGTCGGGCGGGCGGCGCACATCCCAGATGCTCACGCCGCGCTTCTCGGCTGCCGCGCGCAGCTCCTCGTCGTCTGCGATAAAGAAATGCAGGCCACTGATAATGTTCAGGCCCGCTTCGATGGCCGTGATAAGCTGCCAGCGCCACTCCTGGGGAAGAGCACCGCCAACGGGCGCTATGCCGATCATCAGCGTATCTGGCTGGTAGGTAAGCGCCTCGTTGATATCGCGCACGATGGGGATACCGGGTCCGAAGGCGGCAGATTGGAGCGCCTGGGAGACATCCTGACCGACACGCGTGCTATCGATCACCGCCACAACCTGATCTTTGCCGTAGCGGATAACACCCGTCGCCGTCTTCGCGGTGCGCCATGTAAAGGCACCCTCTGCCAGGATCGCTATTCGTCGCATAACTTGCATTTCCCTTCCCTCGTGAGCCAGTAAAGATGATCGTCTCGTTTCCCTATTATACATTACAGGCTGCCAGGCATCCGAAGGTGTGATAAAGTGCTTGAAAGCTTTGCATTTATACAACAAGTGAGTTACACTAGCACTGGCGAACGAATTGTGATGCATGGATGCATGCTGGACTCCACGTCATGCGGCTGTGGGCTGGCAATGAGGACACGGGGATGGCATCACCGACTCCGGCTGGCTTCCTGACTGAACGTACCTGTACGAGGATTGAAGATGAGTGAACTAGAGCATCCTGAAGAAGATTTTACGATTGACGAACCGAACAGCGAAGAATTGCTCGCTGACGACGGGGGACCACAGACCGATAGCCACCGTATCAGGGTGGCGGAAGTGACCCTGCCAGCAGTTGAGCTCCTGCCACCTTCTCACCTGGGCGTGGATGTCGAGGCCATTGTCGCGGGCCAGATCGGCCTGGAGATTCTCCCCACGCTGCCGGGTCCTGTGAAGTTCGCGCCTGGACGTTCGATTGAAGCTGGCAAGGCCACTATTTCTACCGGCGGCCCGGTCTCTACAACCGGCCTGGCGCTGCACAGACTCGGCATTACGACGCGCCTGATGGGCAAGATCGGCGATGATCTCTTTGGACAGGCGATTCTCCAGCTTGTCGAGGCACAGGGCGGAGGACTGGCGCGCGGCATGGTGTTGACCAGGAACGCGACCAGCCCATACTCGATTATTTTCGCGCCACCCACTGGCGCGCGTACGATGATACAGGCGCACGGCGATAGCTTTGGCGCTGACGATGTGCGCTATGATCTGCTGGAGACGGCTGGCCTGTTTCATTTTGGCTGCCCACCGCCTGTGACGCGTATGTATAGCGACGAGGGAGCGGAACTGGCAGACGCATTTGCGCGCGCCAAAGAGCTGGGCGTCACTACATCGCTCGATCTCGCTCTACCCGCTCCGGTTACGGCAATAGGCAAGGCCGACTGGCACGCTATCCTGAGCAAAGTATTACCGCACGTCGATGTGTTCTTGCCCGATATCGAGGAACTGCTCTACCTGCTGCGCCGCTCGACCTTCGATAAACTCAAGGTAAGGGCGGGCAGGCGCGGGAACATACTGGATTTCATCGGTCCAGAGCTCTTCTCGGAGCTGGGCCGCACGCTATTGGATATGGGGGCCAGGATCGTCGCGATCAAGGCGGGCTATCGTGGCCTCTACCTGCGCACGGCTGACATGCAGGCGCTGGAGCGGATCGGGCGCGCCCACCCCACCAATCTCACCGCGTGGGAGAAGCGGGAGCTCTGGGCACCCTGTTTCTCTACCGAGGTCGTTGCGACGAAGGGCGCGGGCGATGCGACGATCGCGGGCTTCCTGATGGGCCTGCTGCGTGGCATGACGCCGCAGGCGACGCTCGCGGCTGCCTGCGCGGTTGGTGCCTGTAGCGTGGAGGCGGCGGACGCGCTCAGCGGTGTGAAGAGCTGGCCTGAGACGATGGAGCGCATCGCGGCTGGCTGGCCC
>JALYVR010000166.1 GCA_030853145.1 Chloroflexota bacterium
GCCCCGCTTTCGTACTATCGATGACGGCAAGAACCGCGTCTTTTCCGTACCGGATAACGCCCGTGGCCGTCTTGCCATAATGCCACTCAAAAGCCCCCTCCGCCAGTATCGCTATTCGTCGCATATTTCGCTCCCATATAAGATATGTGGTAGATCTTTCCCCCATTATATGACATCCATGCCCATCTACCGTCCGAGAAAAAGATGCAGGAGGCGTAGGGGCGACTTGACAAGCCCGCCTGTTCACCGATGGCATCATGATCTCGTCGGCGAACAGGCGGGCTTGTAAACCGCGCCCCTACCTTTTTACGGCATGGGATTCAGGTACGCGACAAGCGTATCTCGCGGCACTTCGACCTGCTTTTTGTCGGTCTCCGTGCCGGCGGCTTGCAGGTTTCTGACGGTGACGAAGCCGCCGGCTAGCTCGCTTTCTCCGAGGAGCACGGCGTAGGCGGCGCCTGAATTGTTGGCCTGCTTCATCTGCGCTTTGGGGCTGCGACCGCCGTAGCTCATCTCTGTCTTGATGCCCGCGTGGCGCAGTTGTGCCGCGACCTGGACGGCGGCATCTTTCAGTTCAGGCGCGCGGCCCAGGTACACGACAAAGGCACGCGGCCGCTCTTCGGGGGGTGGCTCGATGCCCTGGCGTTTCATCTCCAGGATGATGCGCTCGTAGCCCATACCGAAGCCAATGCCCGGCGTGTGCTGCCCTCCAAGAACCTCGGCCAGCCCATCGTAGCGACCGCCTCCGTTGAGAGCCTGGTTGCCAACATCGGAGGTAAACTCGAAGACGGTGCGCGTATAGTAGTCCAGGCCGCGCACAAGCAGCGGGTTCAGCTCGAAGGGAACGGCGTAGATAGCCAGGAAGCGCTTGACGGCATCGAAGTGCTCGCGGCAGTCCTCGCACAGGTAATCCACGCTGCGTGGGGCGGCGGCGATCTTCGGCTGATCCTGCGGGTTTTTGCAGTCCAGCAGGCGCAGCGGATTCTTCTCGAAGCGCGCCTGGCAGTCCCGGCAGCTCTGATCGAGCAGCGGGCGATAATAGTCTTGCAGGGCCTTGATGTACTGCGGGCGGCAATTGGCGTCACCGATGCTATTCAGGTGGACGCGAAGCCCGCGCAGGCCAAGCTCGCTATAGAGCTGGTAGAGCAGGGCCACGATCTCCGCGTCGATGGCGGGATCTTCCTCGCCCAGCGCCTCGCAGCCGAACTGATAGTGCGCGCGATAGCGTCCAGCCTGGGGACGATCATGGCGCAGCATGACCTCTCTAATATGGTACAGCTTGACCGGCTGTGGCAAGGTGAAGAGGCCATGCTCCAGGTACGCGCGCACCACGCCCGCCGTGCCCTCCGGGCGCACTGTCAGACTGTTGCTACGACCCTCCTTGTCGGGGCGATCGTTGAAGGTATACATCTCCCGCTCGACGATATCCGAAGTCTCGCCGGAGGTCTTGCGGAACACGCCAGTATCCTCCAGAATGGGCGTCTCGACACGCCGGTAGCCATAGCTTTCAGCCACCTTCGTGGCGGTGCTTTCGATGAAACGCCAGTACGGCTGCTCATCGGGCAGGATATCTCTGAAGCCTTGCAAGGCTCTATATTGTTCTGACATAGGTATTTCTTCTTTCCGGTAGAATGCAAGGCTTATTATAGCAAATTACGCGAGCGTTGTCTGTGGGTGTTTTTTCACTGCCACACATACTCAAAGCAGATCAATTTGAGGTCTTCGCGTTTGAGCAGGGCTTTCTTTGCTATCTCCGCTTCTTGTGACGCTCCCCGGTTGCCAATGTTCTGCACAGCGTTCACAAGCTGCTGGATTTGCCTGTTGGCCTGAAATGCCTCGTAGGCTTTGCGCAAGGCTTTGAGGTAGACACGTGGCTGCGGGGTGTTGATGCGCTGGAGGGCCGCTACAATATCCGCGCGTGCAACGGCTGGATCGTTGAGGTGCCTGCGCAGGATGAGGGCCAGGGTTTGCTGGATCGGATCGAGCACGGTAGGCACCTCTTCTACCGCGATCTGCGCCGCCGATGACTGGATGATGGAGGTGATCACCTGCTCCTGTAGCTCGAAAATGTTGCATTCGCCCTCGGCTGGCACGTAACGCAGGGCGTCAGGTTGGCACTGGATCAGGTTGGTGATGATGTAACGATTATCCTCGATGCGCCCGCCCTTTGGATGTTCGGCAAGGTCTACATAGCGCCAGTAATGCTCGCGTTTGCTTGCCCCTGACAGCTCGCCTTTCGTGGCCGGGCGGCGGGGTCCTGGCTGCACGGTGAAGTAGAAAAATATGCCTTTCGCTCCCTGACGCAGCAGTCCGCTGTGGATACCGTCCGGCAGCTCCTCCAACGATTGACGCAGGTTGGTATTGAGCAGGTTCTTGAGGTTTTGCAGCAGAAACTCGCTGCTGGCCAGTTCGGCGAATTGTTCCTGCTCTTCAAGAACTTTGCCGTCCTCTTCCTCGATGCGGCGCAGGGTGTTGAAGTTTTGAGGGTGAACGACCTCGCCCAGGATGCTGGCATCCAGCAGGCCACTGCGGTCGATAGCGGCGATCTTCTGTGAGAGACTTTCGACGAGGCCGAGCAGGCTTTCCAGGCCATCATCGGGGAACATGTTCATGACCCACAGCGTGGCGAACCTGGTGCCGATGCGGTCGATGCGCCCGGCGCGCTGGACCATGCGCGTCGGATTCCAGTGCAGGTCGTAGTTGATGAGGACACCGCAATCTTGCAGGTTCTGCCCCTCGGAAAGCACATCGGTCGAGATCAGGACCGCGACCTCGTTCTCGCTGCCAACGATCTCTTCGCGGTTATTGGCGCGTGGCGCGAAGTGTGCCACCAGGCGCGCGCGTTCTTTGGCGTCGGCTCCGCTGTCCATGCGCCTAATGTGCGGCTCCCCTGCCTGCTTGTGCCACTGCTCGGCGGCTTCGTCGTCACCGCACAACTGCTTGTAGAGGTAGCGCGCGGTATCCTTGTAGTAGGTAAACACCAGGACCTTCTGGCCACGCAGTTCACCCGCCAGCAGATCTTTGAGTCGATTGAGCTTGGCATCATTGGCAGGCATGATCGCGCTGATACTGGTCCAGATCGCGCGTAAGGCCTCTACATCCTTGCGAATATCGGCGCGCAGGCGTTTCAGGTCGTACTGCTCCGCGTCGAGCGCTGGTAAGGTGTCGAGGAAGCGGCGCGCTTCCTGGCTGAGATCGAGTTCGTCTGAGCGCGAGGCGGGCAGGGCGGTGGCATCGTCTTCTTCGTCCTCACGTGCCAGAAAGCGCAGCGCGCGCTGAAAGCTGGTGCTATCCAGGACCTTGCGCGCGAGGATGTAGCTCTCGAAGGTCTCCAGAAACTCCAGCGCCCGGCGCACGCTGATGCGGAAGGCCTCGATGCTGCTCTCGAAGCGCTTGAGGTAGCGACTCTTGAAGATGCCCACCAGCGCCTCCTCACGGCCCGCTTCAAACTGGTCGCGCTCGATACCCTGCTTTTTGTAGGTTTCCAGGCGATAGGGGGCCAGGCGCAGGCCTTCGATACGCTTGACGATATCAGCGTAGATGCCGCTGTATGTCGCTTCCAGGTTGTAACGAATCGTCCTGAGCCTGCGTTCGGGCCAGTGGATGGGCTGGCCCTTGATCGTGGCATCCGGGTAGGCCTGCTTGATAAACGGACGCGTGCGCCGGATCACCACCTCTTCCAGCAGGTTGAAGAGCGCTACGCTGGTCTCTTGCTGGCGCTGGGCGCGGCGCGCAGCCATAAAGTAGCGTTGCAGATCGCCGATGCCAGCGGCCGCGAAAAAGCTGCGGTCGCCCCCGGTGAAGAGGTTGACCTGGTTGTAGAGGTCGAAGATGCTGTTATTGATCGGCGTGGCAGTCAAGAGAATGAGCTTCTTGCGCTCGTTGCTGAGCCTGCCACGCCGGTTGTTGGCGGCGAGGATGCGTTCAAGGTTCTCGTAGCGTTGGGCGTTGTGGTTGCGGAAGTTGTGGCTCTCGTCGATGAGCAGGATATCGGCATCCTGGATCTCCTCACTGTCGAACTCCTCGCGCCCAAGGGCCTCCTGGGTCACAATCCTGGCGGCGATGCCCGCGCTGAGCAACTCATCGTGCCACAGCTTATGCAGCGCGGCGGGGCAGATGATCACCGCCTTGTAGCGCAGGTGGTAGGCATAATCCTCCAGTAGCTTCTTGCCGATCCAGGTCTTGCCCAGGCCCACGCTATCGGCGATCAGCACGCCATCGTAGCGCGCCAGGATCTTGCGCGCCTTCTTGACGGCATCCTCTTGAAACTCGCTCAGTTCAACGGCGGAGCGCGTGGCAGCGGCGCTCTCATCGGTCGCCAGTTCATCGCGGAAATATTCAAAGAGGGCCTTGGTGTAGACCTGGTAGGGTGTGTATTCCTTGCGCCCGAACTTGGAGGCGTTGATCAGTTCGATCAGATCGTCCTTGAAGTCGCGCGCCCCCTGCCACTGGCGTCTGTACCACTGCGTCAATTCGGTGAGGGCCAGCAATCCCGGCACATCGGCAGCGAGCAGGCGCTGCGCCTCGTGCAGTTCAAAGAGTTGTTCGCGGTCGCTCTCCTCCATGATGCCTCTGATACGCTCCAGGGCTACCTCGGCGGCAGCAAAATTGGCGCGATGCACGAAGTTGAGTTCTTGATTGCTCAGCAGGCCCGCGCGCGTAAAGTTCGAGGAGCCGACGATGGCGGCCAGCGGCGCGATGCGTGTGAAGCCTCCATCGGCGTAGAACTGATAGCTTTTGGCGTGCAGGAAACTGCGCGTATACAGACGCACCTGCACACGATCCTGGCGCAGGAAGGCGATCAGGCCCTCGACCTGCCGCAGCATACGCTCGTTGAAGCTGGCATCCGCCAGCTCGCGGATCAGGCCTTTGACGGGCTTCGCCCCTGCCTCGCGCAGCCCGATATCTGTCCCCACTTCCGGCTCGTCGCCCAGCAGCAGGCGCACCGTCCCCATACGCTTGAGGCCAGTGTGCAGCAAAGACCAGGCGCCGACATTGAAGTAGGCGGTAGCGATATCCAGCGAGCGCATCTGCGGCTGTGCCAGCAAAGTCTGAAGCACCTCGCTCATGGTATGCTCTTGATTGTCGATCACAAAAGGCAGGCTGTCTGTCATACCTCTCGCTTCTCCTGCCCAAGCCACGCACAGGCCTCTTTGTGCAGTTCAATGGCTAGTTCCTCTATCTCCAGCGCCACAAATGCCGCCAGCAGGGGCTGCCTACGCTCTATAGCCCGTTGGAAACGGCTGAAACCCTGCACTGTGCGCACCTGCAACTCCTGCCAGCGCGCCCAGGTGAGGGTGGTGAATGGCACGTCGTAGCCCATCTCTTCCTCGACGCTGCAAGCCTGTTGAATATCCTCTAACTGCATGTGTCTCTCTCCCATCTGCCTGACCTCTCCAATTCTATCATGCAAGCTCTATTCTTTGGGTCGATATGAACCGATACAGATAAGTATAACACATTGTGCGCTATTCATAAATACCAAATTTTAATGAGTTTTTCAAAAATATAGCACAAGAATAAACTGGACATATGGAAAAGGATGTTGAGCTTCCGAATATTGCTGAGTATGTTTCAATAAAAGAAGCTGCGAAGCTACTCGGTCTTGCGGAAAGAACAGTCTACGAATATGTTACGGAAGGACGTATTCCAGGTGTTCGGGCAGCAGATGTTATTTTAATCCCCACTGAAGAAATCAGCCGGTTCAAAAGAGGTGTTTCTGGCCGCCCACGCAAAATTACTCCTGCATGGCGTATATCCTCTGGAGACAATATACAATACATGGCCTTCATTCTCGTGCCAATCCAGGTCGGACAGCATGAAGCGCTCATACTTAAATTGGAAGAGATCAGAAAAAGCGGGCAATATATCTTCCCTGGTTCCGTAGCCCGCTACATTGTAGAAAACGAAACAGTGCCTGGGCAAATACAGGTAGTTTTGGTCTGGAGAGGCATTGTGATGCCTGATGAAGCAGCGCGGGAAGAGGCCATAGAGGCGCTCAAGCAGGAATTAGCTGGTGTGCTGGACTGGGATAATGCGCAGTATAACTATGGTAAAATACTTATGCACACATAATGCTCTGGCACGACCTATCTGACAAGGGTCGCTTAGACATAACATACTTGACATATAGAGGAAACACCATGCGCAGTCCATCGTTCTGCTACGTTTCAATCTATCTACTTCTCCTGCTCTGTTTGAGCGTGAGTCTCGGTGGGTGCGGTCAGCCGCAACAAACCTCTTCTCCCGTCCTGACCTGGATCAAACTGCACGCTATTCCGCTCAAGACGACCGACCCGCAAGCTTCACTTGACGATTTACAGCCCTTGCAGCAGATCGTCGGGAGCGCCTCGATTGTTGGTCTGGGCGAAGCGACCCATGGCTCCCACGAGTTCTTTACCATGAAACAGCGCCTGCTGGAATTCCTGGTCGAGAAGATGGGCTTTACCATGTTCGCGATGGAGGGCAGTTGGAGTGCTGGGGAGCAGATCAATACCTACGTCCTGACAGGGAGAGGGAATGCGAGGGATGTGCTCCAGCAATTCCACTTCTGGACATGGAACACGCAGGAAGTGCTTGCCCTGGTGCAATGGGTGCGGGCTTACGATGCCAATCCCAGTCATGGACAGAAGGTGCGCTTCGCGGGCTTTGATTGCCAGGTTATCGAAACAATCACCTTTGATCAGGTCGCACAGTATCTTCAGGCCGTCGATCCCCAAAACGCAGCCAGGGTCACATTCCTGTACCGGGGTCTGCGTCCTGATCCCGCCATCCCTTTTACGAAGTACAGTGCCTCCTATTTTCAGCTACCCCAGTCAACAAGAAAGCAGTACGCTGTGCAAGCCCAGCAGGTCTATGATCTGCTCAAACAGCGCGAGACGCAGGATGTGGCGCGTTCATCATCCCAGGCATTTGCACAAGCATTACAGGAAGCACGTGTGATTGTACAAGGTACACAATTCATGACTTTGAATCCGAATGATCCGCAAGCACTAGCACAGTCAAGTCAGCAACGGGATGCGTTTATGGCCGAGAATAGTGCCTGGCTGCATGAACATGCCGATGGGGGAGGCAAGCTGGTACTCTGGGCGCATGATGGGCATATTCAGACAGTGGGCTCTACCCCCATGGGGATGCATCTGCGTGAGCGCTACCCGTCACAGTATCTGGCAATAGGCACGAGCTTTTACCAGGGGTCATTCAATGCGCGTGGAATGGATGATAGCGGTCGGTTCACACCTCTCCAATCCTTTAGCGTTCAGGCACCTGAGCAGGGGAGCTACAATGACATGTTTGGCCACGCCGGTTTCTCGCTCTATGCCCTGGATCTCCGCTACATTCCCGCCGGGTCAGTGGGACAATGGATGAATGGACCACATGGATTCCTCACGATTGGTGCGGCATACGATAGCGCCATAGGTGATACTTTTTACGCTTCTCTGTCTTTGCCAGAGAGCTTTGATGTGATCATCCATATTCAGAAGGTCACCGCGTCCCATTTGATACCTTTGAGCCAGTAGTTGGGGTCTCGCCTATTCAGTGAGGAGCCAGAGAACTAGCAAGACGCGAAAATGGGGATGAAGATCGTTGCTGGATCAAATTCAGTTCCCTCATCCTCGCCCCTCTATTTACAATGGCACTAGATGGCTCCGTTTAAATTATTCACTTACTTTCTCCCTCCACAATAGCGATCTCCTCTTCCGTCAGCCCATACAGCCTGTACACTACCTGGTCAATCAGCTCATCAGTGGCCTTCAGCTGAGCCTTGATGGGCTTCAGTAATGCCAGACTCTGCTCATAGCGTGCTTCCAACTCCCCCATCACTCTGTCCCTATCATAGTAGGCTATGCCCAATCTGCGCGCATTGTTCAGCACGATCTCTCCAATGTCAGCGAACGAGAGTTCCTTCTCGCCCTTCTGATAATCGCCCAGGTAGTTGATGAGACGCGCCTTGCCCTGGAGCGCCTCTATGCCTATTCTGCCATCTTTGTCAGGCTGCTGCTGTATCTGTAACTTCTCTACAAGCTCATTGAGGAAGGCTTTTTGCTCGGCCTGTTTCTCGCGGTTCAAGCGCAACATCTCTTCTGCTAAGTAAGCCAGCAGATCGTGTACGATATCTGACGCTTCTGGCTTACGCGCAAGTTGCTGCTGTACAAAGGCCAGCAGAGCTTCCCAATTACCGCTCGCTATGTAATCTTTGTAATGAGATGTGATTCCTTTGACGAGATAAGCGCGTTCATAGCGAGGGGTAGTGAAAGAGATGCGACGAATGGGAACATCTTTCATAAAGACATAACCAGGTTCAAAAAAACCTCCACGTAGCTTAGGAAAACTGGTATCAAAGACAAAGTTCATAATTCTGCTATTTAACACTGCTAAAAGATACATGTTAGCGTTTAGAATGATAAAGGTTTTCTGATTGCTATAGTATCCTTGCTCATCATAGCTAAATTCTGGCTGCATACAGATATTAGGATATATAACTTACCGTTCGCTTAAATTTCAGGTCGATATTACGAATCATCAGCTACCCCAAGATAGACAGCAGGAGAAAAGCCAAAGAGAGCCAAAATCTGCTGCTGAAGAGGAGAAAGAGGTGTGACATGCC
>JALYVR010000851.1 GCA_030853145.1 Chloroflexota bacterium
ACACTCTGTGAAGTGAACAACACACCCTATCTCTCTAGCAGGTTAGTTGCTTATGCCAATTATGAACATTATCCAGGTGAGCAAGTCATTTGGGGCGGAACTGATTTTCTCTGATGTGAGTTTTCAAATCAATGAACACGACAGTATCGGGTTGATAGGTCCCAATGGCGCCGGCAAATCGACCCTGCTCAATATCATGGCCGGCCGCGAGGAGACGGACACGGGGACAGTGTCGCTCGCGCACAATGCCCGCGTCGGCTACCTGACGCAGATCACGAATTTTCAGCCCCAGAACACCCTGCGCGAAGAACTGCTCACCGTCTTTGACGAGATACGAGGCTGGGAGCGGGATTTGAGCGCCCTGGCCGTGGAACTGGAAACCTCGGCCACGCGCTCCGATGCCGCCCGGCACGAAGATTTGTTACAGCGCTACTCCGATCTACAGGCGCGCTTTGAGCACGCCAATGGCTATACATACGAGTACCGGCTGCAGCAGGTGCTTGACGGCCTGGGCTTTACCCGCGAGCAGCAGGCCTCGCCGGTGATGCAACTGAGCGGCGGGCAGCAGACGCGGGCCGCGCTGGGGAAGCTGCTGCTGCAAGAGCCAGACGTGCTGTTGATGGACGAGCCGACGAACCATCTGGACCTGGCCGCCCTGGAGTGGCTGGAGACCTACCTGTCGAGCTGGAAAGGCGCGATGGTCATCGTGGCCCACGATCGCTACTTCCTTGATAAAGTCGTGTCGCGCACGGTCGAGATGGCCTTCGGGCACATCGAAGAATATCCCGGCAACTATACAAAGTACCTTGAATTGCGCGAAGAGCGCATGGAGCGGCGCCTGCGCGAGTATGAGGAGCAGCAAGCATACATCAATCGCACCGAAGACTTTATTCGCCGCTACAAAGCAGGTCAGCGCAGCCGCGAGGCCAAAGGTCGCGAGAAGCGGCTCAACCGTATGGAGCGTTTGCAGCGCCCGAAAGATTTCCAGGAGATGCACTTCGAGTTCAAGTCTGGCGTGGACAGCGGCCAGGTCGTGCTCTCGACCCAGAAGCTCGTCGTGGGCTTCCCGGCCTCGATCGTGCTGCGAAGTGACGAAGAAACACAGCCAGCCAACGAACCGAAGGCGCTGCTGCGCGTGGCCGACCTGCAACTGCTGCGCGGGGATCGCGTTGGCCTGCTTGGTCCCAATGGAGCGGGTAAAACAACCCTGCTGCGCACGATTATTGGAGGGCTGGAGCCGCTCAGCGGGCAGCTCTATCCAGGCCATAACGTGCGCATCGGCTACTATTCGCAGACACACGAGGGCCTGAATTTCCAGCATACTATTCTCGATGAAATTCGCCGGGTGGGCGTCTTGACCGAGGAGGGGGCGCGCACCTTCCTGGGGCGGTTTCTCTTCACACGCGATGATGTCTTCAAACCGATCAGCGCGCTCAGCGGCGGCGAACGCAGCCGGGTGGCGCTGGCGAAGTTGACCCTGCAAGGCTCTAACTTCCTGATTCTCGATGAGCCAACCAACCACCTCGACCTGCAATCGCGCCAGTTCCTGGAGGAGATCCTGGGCGATTTTGAGGGTACCTTGCTCTTTGTCTCGCACGACCGCTACTTTATTGACCGCCTGGCCACAAAGGTCTGGGTCATCGAGGATGGCGTGCTACTGCCGTACGTTGGCAACTATACCGACTATCGCACTCGCAAACGCCCCATTGTGCTAGATGGCGCGCTATACCAGGACGAGGCCCAGCCTGTTATCTCCACCATCGCGAAACCCGCTAGATCTGGCCATGCCAGGCCCGCCAACAAGAAGGGCGCGCGCCAGAAAGTGCGCACCGTCGAAGATGTAGAACGCGACATTGAGCAGGGCGAGGCGCGTGTAAAGGCCATCGAAGAGGCCCTGAACCAGGCAGCCCTGAAGGGTGACGCGGCACAGCTTACGCAGTTCTCTAGCGACTATGAGCAGATCAAAGCCCAGATAGACGCGCTGCTGACCGAGTGGGAGCAACTGGCGGACCCGGCGAACTAGTAGTCTGACACAGTTTTATGTGTTGGGTGGGAGATGGCGCCGGGGCAGACATGGCGCCCGCGAGGGACGCCACTACACAATATGCCCGTGGGTGGCAAATGAGAACGGCTCTCTTCGTAGCTGCGCGATTGATCGCGCGTGTGCTGGCT
>JALYVR010000167.1 GCA_030853145.1 Chloroflexota bacterium
CTCTTGGGGTGCCTGTGTGGCCTCCCCCCTGGCCGCGCAAGCGAGGCCGGCACGCGGATGCGGCAAGCCGAATCCCTACGCGGACGGGGAGAATCGCTCGTCATCTTGCCGAATTGAGCGCTACTTGATGACGTTCCTCCCCTTAAAACCAATCAGAAGCCGGTATCCAGGTTTGCCCGCTGGGGAAGAGGATCGTGAGCACGGTTGCTAGATCGTTGGACAGCGGTTGCTCGCGTTGTTGCAGAACGCTGGCGAGGGGGGTATAGCCGAAGATGGCCTGTGTAAAGGCTTGAGGGGTCAGCACGAGAGCCTGCGCAGTGGGGTCGGGCGCATCCGACAAGTGGAGATGCGTACCAGCGATATGTAACGTGAAGGCTTCATCCCCTATCACCAGGGAGACATCGCCCGACCAGTGTGCCAACGAACGCTGCCAGCGGGCCTGCCACTCTGGCAGCATCGCTCGTGTTAAAGCAGGCAGGCTCACCAGGCGCGCCATCCAGCCGGCGTTCCGATGACGGAAGGTTTGCTCGCGCACAGCCCAACCGAATGTCGGCATGTCCCAGGTGGAAATATCCACGATCTCCAGATATTCCACCAGCCAGTGTGCCACAGGGGACATCGGCGGCACGCTATACAGAAAGGCCTCAGGGGCAGTTTGACCTTCCCGGCCTGCCGTCAGCCGTATATGCTGCTGGAGCAAGGCGACTGTCGCCGGCCAATCATCCACTGCCAGTTCCCACACCTGAGTTCCAGCTAAGAAGAAAGGGCCCCGCGCTTGCGTTGCGGCTAAGAAGAGATAGCCACGCACCTGATTGTCAGGATCGATAGCCAGTAAGAGCTTTTCCGGCTCAAGATGTTGCATCCAATGGGTCTGCTGCTCGATTGAGCGTTCAAAACTGCCTGTGTAGAGACCAAATTGGCGCTCATAGAGCGCGAGCAGGCCTGAGGCGTCGTCTAGATTAGGCAGACGTACCGTGTAGGTACTCGCCGGCAGCGCTTGAATGGCCTGCCGATCAAGCTCTTGTGTGGATACGTCATACACATCGCAGTAGCCATAGCGATGATAAAATTGAGGAATACCGTCGAGCAGCAATAGGGGATAATCATGAGCCTGCGCATACGCAAGCGCATCATGCATAAGCGCAGTCGCTATGCCCTGATGGCGAGCTTCGGCACGCGTGTAGGCTCCTCCAACACAGCCGGTGGCAATCCGGGCGGCTCCCACGCGCAACAGGCGTTCATAAATCCGGTAGCCACCTAGTTGCTCGCCATTGCGATACGCGCTGCGTACCTGCTCCTGGCGATAGCCAGGGAGAGTAGTGAGCCAGCGTAGCAGCCGATTGGCAGTGTCTTCTGACAAAGAGTCAGGAGAAAAAGACTGAGCTACCTCTACATAGCCTGTGATATGCTCTGCCAGTTCATCTGGAGAGAGTGGAGGTCGAATGATCAATTTTTCAAAACCACCTTAATTTAAGCGAACTGTGAGCTATAGGCTTTTTCTGCTAAACTTAGCGGAAACAGCTTTCTTCACAATAGCGATTTCTTCAACCTTTAGCAATGCAACCACACCAAAGTAGACAATGGTAGCGATGCCCCCTATTCCCAAAACGACGAGTAACTGTGAGAGTAGGGTGTGCTGGGAGAGCAATCCACTATAGGAGGTCAGTTGCTCCAGGCCGAAAATAATAGCGATCATGACGCCTGTAGCCACACAGATCTTCGCGGTTGCCGGAATCATCTCGCGAATGCGCAGTGGCCCGATGGCGAGACGTAACAACACAATGAGCATGATGGGACGCAGCGCGTTCTGCACAGTGTTAGCAAAGGCCAGAGCTGGCATGCCTACGGTATGGCGCAGTGGGATAGCGACAGCAAGATAACCGATATAGCTCACAAAACCGACAATCACTGGCTTTACCGTATCTCTACGCGCAAAGAAGGCCACCAGCAGGAGTTGATCGATGGCCAGAAATGGCAACTGGTAGGAGTAATTTTGGAGAGCGAGATAGGTGAGTTGCGTATTCATAGCTGTATTCGAGCCATGTTGGAAGAGCAGCGCAATAATCGGATAGCCCAGCATGATCAATCCAGCAGTTGCCGGTATCATCAGCAGGAGACTGATACGATAGCCCAGGAGGAGCACACCTTTGAACTTCTCGCTATTCCCAGAACGCGCGCAT
The DNA here is from genome assembly GCA_030853145.1 of Chloroflexota bacterium. Taxonomy (GTDB): domain Bacteria; phylum Chloroflexota; class Ktedonobacteria; order Ktedonobacterales; family Ktedonobacteraceae; genus JALYTT01. The sequence goes on from JALYVR010000167.1 coordinate 2,181, forward strand.
TCCGCAAGTGTCGGTAGGACAGCCGAGGAGAGGGCGAACGCGACCAGCCCGGTAGGAAACTGATATAACTGGGTGGCCCATCTCATAGCAGAAAGGTTGGCAGCCGGATTGCCTGGAGCCTCATTTGTCCAATTCAGGTCAAGATAGACAAAAAAGTTGCTTACCAGGTAGCTCAAGGCAATAGGGGCGTAGAGTCTGAGGAGATGGCGAAGAGCTGGATGTTTGAGATCTACAATGAAACGATAGCGCAAGTGCAGTTTTCGCAGCGCAGGCACCAGTAAGGCCACCTCGCCAAAAGATCCAACGGCCACGCCAACAGCTAGAGCATAATAGCCCAGGTAATACTGACTAAGGAAACCAGCCAGTATCGCCCCCATAATGATGCCAAGATGATAAGCCATTGGCGCCAATGCCGGCCAGCCAAACTCTTTGCGAGCATAGAGTGCCGCCTGTATAATTGCGAACGGTCCCAGTCCCAGGAGCGAGAAAAAGATGATTTGGGAGAAGTGAATGGCAAGCGTCTCTTGATTGACGATCTGACCGCCGATATGGAGGCTGAATGCTTGATAGGCAGGGTTAATGAAGGTCACAAACCAGGGGCTGATAACGAGAAAGAGGAGCGCTGCCCCACCCCCGATCAGCAGAATGAGGTTCACCAGCGTGAAAAGCAAACGTTCAAAATCAGCGCGCTTTTCAGGGGCGGCGTAGTCGTTGAATGTGGGAACAAGGGCGCCGTTGATTGCTCCATTGACGAGCAGGTCATTAAAGGTTTGGGCAGGTGAGAGCGCTGAGAAGAATGGCCCGGTAATATCACTACCTAAGCGAGCGACAATGATCTGACGCACCATCCCCAGAAGGCTGCCGAAGAAAGTACCAACAGAGACGAGTGAAGCAGATTTCATAATATGGTCATTTTCTGCACTTTTACTCATTAAAATTTCCTTTGAATTTCTTTGCAAAAATCCCTGCTGTACCCTGGCAATTTTCCCAGGTCATCTCCTGGCTATTCTATAGTTGTCAGCAAGCAGACCGCCATGTATACTGTCTGCATGGATACCATGAAAGAGGAAAAAGAAACGGGCCGCCTTGAGGCCTTCAGTGACGGCGTGTTCGCTGTCGCGATTACCCTGCTCGTCTTGAATATCAAGATACCGGCAGCAGATGCGTCTCCTACCCAATTGCTGGGTGAGGGGCCAATGCTGCTCGCCTATGCAACCAGTTTCGCAACCATCGGAGTTATGTGGATCAATCATCACCGGCTCTTTACTTATATTAAGCGCACTGATACTGTTCTGTTGTTGCTAAACCTCTTGCTTTTAGCAATCATTGTCTTTATTCCTGTGCCCACTGCCTTCCTAGCTGACGCTATTAATAAGTTTCTTGATGGCGCTGCCTATCCTACGGCCGCTCTTGTCTACAGTGCAACTTTTTTCTTGATGGCCGCCTGCTTTAATGTACTCTGGTCCTATGCTTCGTATAAAGGCCGCTTGCTGGATATGAAGGCGGACCCACGAGCGGTGCAAGCCATTTCTTGGCAATACCGCTTTGGTCCGCTCTTCTACGTTTTGATCTTCGCGGTTGCCTGGTTTAATATGCTGGCCTGTATCATCCTCACTCTGATTAGCACTTTATTTTTTGCGATGCCTGTTCGTCTTCCACCCACGGCATCCGAAAAAGACGAGGTGTCTCATTGACCTTAGCGGTCTGTGAGGCGCGACGACTGGCGATGCGCGTCGGCTCGTGTCAGCACCTCTGGCCGTAGGGTAGTGCCAAGGCCGGGTGTGGTCAGGGGATACACGTAGCCATCGCGTACCTGGGGAACCGCCGTCACGAGTTCGCTATACCAGCCCGTGTAGAAGGCGCGCACCGTCTCCTGGATGAGCGCGTTGGGTGCGTTGATGGATAAGTGAACGGCGGCGGTGAATTCGACCGGCCCTGTGCAGTCGTGCGGGGCGACGGACAACTGATAGGCCTCCGCCATAGAGGCTATCTTCTTCCCTTCGGTGATGCCCCCGGTCCAGGCTGGATCGAACATCACGATGCCCACCGCGTGCTGTTCGAGCAGCGCGCGGAAGGACCAGCGCGTGCCCAGTGTCTCGCTGGCGGTCGTTGGCACCCGTGTGGCGCGCGCGAACCGTGTCACGGCCTCCAGGTTATCCATCCTGACGGGATCTTCAAACCAGAACGGCTGATACTCCTCAAGCGCGCTGGCGATCTTGATGGCGCAGGGTAGGTCCCACAGGCCATGCATCTCTACCATAATGTCGATACGATCACCAACGGCTTCGCGTATCTTACGGAAAGGTTCAAGGCCCTTCTTGAGGTCAGCGGCGGAGATGTAGTGTCCGTTGGAGGCCTCCGCGTAGGGATCGAACGGCCAGATCTTCATGCCAGTGATGCCCTGTTCAAGGAGGCTGTGGGCCAGTTCGCCGGCGCGGTGCATAAAGGCGTCGAGGTCCTCGTATGGCCCTTCGTTCGCGGCGCTGCCCCAGTTCTCGACCGGCAGCCCGCCGGATCTGGGAACGTTACGCACATAGCGGTAGCCCGCGCAGGTGTTGTAGGCGCGAATGCGTTCGCGACTGGCCCCGCCAAGCAACTGGTAGATCGGTTGGCCGCAGACCTGGCCCAGGATATCCCAGAGCGCAAAGTCGATGGCCGAGCGTCCCCGGTTCTCAACGCCTGTGCTGTTGAAGCCGACAAAGCCGTTCAGCCCCTGCCAGTGCCGGTCGATCTGCAGTGGGTCCTTGCCCAGCAGGTAGGGCGCGGCGGTCTCGTGTATCCAGGCGGATACAGCCCGTGCTCCATAGAATGTTTCGCCCAGCCCGCTTAGTCCTTCGTCGGTATGCACGCGAACGTATACCAGGTTGGGAAATTCGTCGATGAGCAGCGTCTCCAGTTCGATAATTTTCATGTCGGGTTGCCTTTAGCGATCATCAGGCCCCCATCGACGACCAGCGCCGAGCCTGTCACGAAGGCTGACTCGTCCGAGGCCAGGTACAGGACCGCCAGTGCCACATCCTCTGGCTCGCCGATGCGCCCGACCGGGTGTTGTTGGATAAAGGCCTCCATCGCGTGCTGGGGATCGGTGACGCCTGCCAGGTAGTTCTGCAGGATACCGGTATTGATCGTACCCGGCACCACGCTGTTGACACGCACACGCGGGGCCAGCTCCATCGCCATGCAGCGCGTCATCGCCGCGATGCCGCCCTTGGAGGTCGCGTACGCCAGGTTGTTCGGGTAGCCCAGCATCCCGGTCGGTGAGGCGGCGTTGATGATGCTGCCAACGACGTTTTCGGCCAGCGCACCGTTGAGCATGGCCTGCGCCGCGAGCTGGGTCAGGTAGAAGACGCTGCGCAGGTTGACGATCATCGTGTGATCCCAGACCTCCAACGGAGTGTCCAGCACCGTCCCCGGCGGCTTGATGGCGGCGTTGTTGAAGACAATCTCCAGGTGCCCGTACTCGCCGATACTGCGCTCGACGAGCGCGCGCAGCGACTGCGGATCACCCACATCCGTGTACTGAAAAAGCGCGCTGCCGCCTGCTTGCCGGATGCTCTCCGCCGCCAGCTCACCCCCGGCTGTGTTAATGTCGGCCAGCATCACTGATGCGTCCTCACGCGCCAATGCCCGCGCAGTCGCCAAGCCGATGCCGGAGGCGGCACCAGTTACAATTGCGACCTTTCCCGTGACCCGTCCTTCACGAACCATGATGAATCCTGCCTTTCAAACTAACCGCTGAGAGCCAGTTTTTTCTCGTAGAGCAGGGGCCTGGAAGGCAAGCCTCTGCACAAAGCTGTAACTACTTCCCATCATTATAGACCATAACGCTGGAAATGCGCGGCCCTGGCTTGCTTCCCTGAGATATAATGGTTCCAATAGAAAGGCAGGATCACTATGTTTTATTCAAAGAAGCTAATAGAAGCGTTTGCATATACCATGCGCTTCCATCAAGAACATAGGAAGATGGGTCAACCCATCATGTCGCATATTTTTGACGTTGTCTCGCTCATTCTCTATTTTGGAGGCGATGAAGACACTGCCATAGCCGGCATGCTCCATGATACCAATGAGCGGGCCCCAAAACCGATTCTTGCAGACATCAAACATAATTTTAATGCTAATATCGCCGAAATAGTTCGCATCTGTTCAAATGTCGAAGGGGTGTCATGGCGCGACCAGAAGCAAGCACGTATCGATTTAGTTGCTACCGCCGATAAATCCGCGCTGCTCGTTTTAGCGTGCGAGGTACTCAGCAATATCAAACGGCTGCTTTTCCGGCTGCATGGTGCCCAGAATAAGGGCCAGGTCCTATCGTATCTTAAGACAAGAGGCGGCATAGATGGCAAGCTGTGGTATTATCGCGCTTTTTGCGATGCCTTACGCAAACGCAAGGTATACCCAGAATTAGCATATGAGATAGAGATTGCTGTAAAAGAACTGGAAAATCTAATTTACTAAAATTGGGAACACACAGGTTGTGAAAGGCCCTGCTATGTCTACTATAACACAGACGGTTCTGGCCAGCCGCATCGTCGCCATTGTGCGCCTGGAGCGCTATGACCAGGCGGTTGCGCTGACCGAGGCTTTGCTGGCGGGCGGGATAGAGGTGATAGAGTTTACTCTTACCGGCGAGGGAGCCAATGAGGCGATTGCGGCCACGCGTGCGGTGGTGAGCGAGCGGGCGTATATCGGTGTGGGTACGGTGCTCGATCCCCGTACGGCCAGGGAGGCGGTCGCAGCCGGTGCGCAATTTATTGTCACCCCTGTCGTGCGACCGGCGGTCATTGAAGTGGGCCGCGCGCTGGGTGTGCCGGTTTTCAGTGGCGCGTTTACCCCCACCGAGGCACTGACGGCGCATGAGGCGGGCGCCGACTTTATCAAGATATTTCCGGCCCGGCTCGGTACGCCGCACTACCTGCGTGATATCCTGGCTCCTCTCCCCTTCCTGCGCCTGGTGCCAACGGGTGGTGTCAATGCCGACAACGCGCGCGCGTATCTGGAAGCGGGCGCGGTCGCTGTGGCCATTGGCGGTGGCCTCGTTTCTGAGCAGAGCGTGGCTTCGCAGAACTGGGAGCAGATTACGGCGCGCGCGCGTGCATGCGTTGAGGCTGTACGCTCGTTCACTGTATGATATATGAGGAGACGAGTATGGCTGAAGTTGTGACCCTGGGTGAATGCATGGCGGTGCTCTATCCCAGCGCGCCGGTATCCCTGGAACAGGCGGCGATGCTGCATATCGATTGCGCCGGTGCCGAGACAAATCTTGCGATAGGTCTGCGGCGGCTCGGCCATAGTGTGCGCTTCATTAGCCATGTCGGCGCTGATCCGTTTGGTCAGCGCATTCATGCAACCCTGGCGGAAGAGGGCGTCGATACCTCGTACCTGTTGACCGATACCACGGCGCCGACGGGGGTGTTTTTCCGCGAGTGGCTGCCTGATGGCGCGCGCCGCGTCTTCTATTACCGTGCAGGTTCGGCGGCAAGCCATCTCTCTCCCCAGGATCTGCAAGTGGAGATGTTTCATGGTGCGCGTATCGTTCACCTTACCGGCATTACGCCCGCTCTTAGCGCCAGTTGTGCCGCTGCCGTTGCGCGAGCGATCGAACTGGCGCGCATAGTGGGCGCGCTGGTCTCGTTTGATCCGAACTACCGGGCACGGCTCTGGGATATGCGAACGGCGCAGGCCACACTGCTACCATTGATGAGCCAGACCGACATCTTGCTGATGGGTCACGAGGATGCACACGCTATTCTTGGGCTTACCGATGACGATGCTATTCTCGCGCGCGGAGTTGAGTTGGGTGCGCGGGCAATTGTGCTCAAACGAGCCGAGCGCGGTGCGTGCGCACTGGCCGGGTCGACCCGCGTTGATGTGCTGGCGGAGGTGAGCGGAGCGGCAATTGACCCCGTGGGCGCCGGCGATGGTTTCAATGCTGGTTTTCTCGCGGGCTGGTTGCGTGGATATGCCCTGGAGGACGCTCTACGCCTGGGCGCGCGCATTGGTGCCGCCGCCGTTGCGACTCTTGGCGATTATGCTGGCTATCCCAGGCTGCTGTAGAGGACCGATTTCAGCCTGTAGTCACATAAGCTGTGGTATACTAGCTCGAAAAGGTATGAATAAGGAAGTTCTCGTATGCAGCGTCGTATTCTTGCAATTATATTGCTAGTGCTGGCTGTGCTCCTGGTTATCTTCTCTGTAGTGGCCTTTACACCACTGGGCGCGCGTGTGTTGCCTTTTCTGGCTCAGGCCCCCACGGCGACACCTATGCCTGTGCTGACTCCCAGAGGTACCCCGCCCGCTGTTAGTGCGCGCTCCGCCTACCTGCTTGATGCTGATACCGGCAATATGCTGGCGAATAT
>JALYVR010000168.1 GCA_030853145.1 Chloroflexota bacterium
GCTCCAGGCGGCGGCGAAGAGTGCCAGCGCCACAAGTTGCGCCGTGTAGGTCTTGGTCGCCGCGACACTCTTCTCATGCCCGGCATGCATCTCGACCACGTGATCCGCGCTAGCGGCCAGTGGCGATGAGCCGTCATTGGTGAAGGCGATTGCGGGCCGGCCCTGGCGCCTGGCTTCCTCCAGCACGGCGATGATATCGGGGGACTGGCCGGATTGCGAGATGCCCACGACCAGCGCGCCGTCCATGCGCGGGGGCGTGTGGTAGAGCGTGTGCAGCGCCGGCGTGGCCAGCGCGATTGGGTAGTGTGCCAGCGCGGCCCACGCGTACTTGGTGTAGAGCGCGGTATGGTCCGATGAGCCACGGGCGGCGATCAGGATATAGTTGAAGGGTGGCAACTGTGCGACGATCTGCTCAACGTGGCGCGTCTCGCGATCAAGCAGGCGTGCGATGACATCGGGCTGGCTATATATTTCTTGTTCAAGCAATGATGACATGGAAACTCCATTCGCTGGCTATTGTGATTGCTGGGCGGCGAGTCTGTAGGCGCCGTACACGCCGGCGTTGTCTCCCAGCCGCGATAGGTGTATCGTGGGTATGGGAACGTACCTGAGGGTCGCGGCCAGGTGGCGCCTGGCCTGCTCCAGGAAAAGGGGCGCGCGCTGGCAGATCCCGCCGATCAGGAGGATCTGCTTAAGTTTGAAGAGGGCCGTCACCACCAGGAAAAATTGTCCCAGTTCGCTGCCGTACTCGGACCAGAAGGCTGCGTCTTCCAGGTGTTCGGCCCGCGTCCCAAGGTGCCGGTAGATGCCGGTGCCTGAAAGGTCGGCCTCGACGCAGCCGTATTGCCCGCACTCGCAGAGCCAGTTCTCTCCACTCAGGTTCAGCACCATGTGACCGACCTCCAGCGGCGAGACACAGTTTTTCGTGACGAGCGCGCCCCCAACGCCGGATGAGAGCGTCACCAGCAGGGTCGGGTCCAGCCCAGCAAGCTCGTGTTCCTGGATACCATAGCCTGCGACCTCTGTATCCTGGCAGATGAGGATAGCGCCTGTGATATGCAGCACCTGGCGGATAGCCGCCTCGATATCCTTGCCGATCCAGTCTTCATCAAGGTTGGGAGCCACCGTGACCCGCCCATGCTCAAAAAGCGCCGGCAGGGCCAGGGCCAGTGTCTGAATTGGCTCGTATCCCTTGAGCGTCTCCTCTAGAAATTGCAAGTAGGCAGCGTAACTGCGCCGTGTCTGCGCTTTGAGTACAGCATGTTGGCCATCCCAGACTCGTGTGAAGGTGGCGCCTGAATCGATACCGATGTTTGTCATACGAACCGCACCCTTGTGATTAAAATCGTCTACCGAAGCTCCCTCATTATATGCTATGGAGGGAGAGGGCGTAGAGCGGTGCCTTCATAAACTGCTATAGGTCGATAGGATGAGATATGCTTGCGCAACGTTTATATGTGTGGGATACTGTGCTTGCAATGTACCACGGCAACACAGGTTATCTCACACGCTGACTGTCTTCATCTTTCATGAACATGAGGAACTGCGCATGCCTGAAGAAAGAAAACTCGTCACGATCCTCTTTGCTGATGTCACCGGCTCTACCTCCCTTGGCGAATCGCTAGACCCCGAAGACGTGCGCGCCCTGATGGGTTGCTATTATACACATGCCCGCGAGGTGGTTGCTCATCATGGGGGGACGATTGAAAAATTCATTGGTGATGCCGTCATGGCTGTTTTTGGCCTGACGCAGGCGCATGGAGACGACGCGGAACGCGCGCTGGCCGCGGCGATGGCTCTGCGAGACGCGGTCGCCGCCGATGAATTTCTCGGCCCCTCTTTTCAATTGCGCATCGGCGTCAATACCGGTGAAGTGGTGGCTACCAGCGATCAATCCAGCGGCGATTTTCTAATCACCGGCGACGCGGTAAACGTGGCGGCGCGTTTGCAGCAGCATACCAGCCCCGGTGAGATCACCGCGGGCGAACGCACGGCCAACGCGGCGCAAACAGCCTTTGTGTTCGATGAACCGCGCCTGGTTGAGGTCAAAGGCAAGCGCCTGCCCCTGCGCGCCTTCCCGCTGAAAGGCGTGCAGGCGGTGCGCCAGGTCTTCCGGCCGCCTTTCGTCGGCAGAAAATCGGACTTGATGCAGCTTGAACTCTTGAAAGAGCGTGTGCTTGAAGAAGAAATTCCACAACTGGTATCCATTGTAGCACCGGCCGGTACGGGCAAGACGCGCCTGCTAGAGGAATTTTTGCGGCGTCTTGATCCTGATGAGGGCTTTGAGGTCGCCATGGTGCGCTGTTTGCCCTATGGACAGACCCTCACCTACTGGCCCCTGCGCGGGCTGCTCGATGCCTTACTGGAAGGCGAAGAGATTACCAGGACACGCGTTTCGTCAATCTTTACGGCGGTTGGGTACAAAACTGAAGATGCCGCGCGCCTGGCCGATCTTGTGCTGACAACACTGGGCATCGAGAGCGATGCGGCGAGTGTAGGTGATCGGGAAAGTATCTTTTCAGCATGGCGGCTGCTGATCGAAGCCTTCGCGCAGCAAAGCCCGCGTGTCCTGGTTTTTGAAGATCTGCACTGGGCAAGCGATAGTATGTTGTACCTGGTAGAGCATGTGATTAGCCTGCATACGCATGCCCGCCTGCTGCTCATCGTCTTGAGCCGTCCCGAGTTGTTGGATCGTCGTCCGAGCTGGGGTGGTGGGCGCCAGAACTTCACCGCGTTGTCGTTGCAACCCTTTTCAGCGAAGCTCACGCAAGACCTCATCACGCAGTTGTCGGCTCATTTGTCCGCCGAGGTACGTAAGCGGCTTGTAGAACGCTCAGGCGGCAATCCGTTCTTCGCGCTTGAACTGGTGCGCGGGTTGAGCGAACGCGGCATTGCCGGCGAGAACGTCACGCTGGATGTTCTGCCAGATACCGTACACGCGGCGGTGTTGGGACGCATGGACTTGCTGACGAAGCAGGAGAGGACTGCGCTCCAGGTGGCGGCAGTGGCGAGCCGCGCCATTCGCTCGCAGATGTTACATGCCGTACTGGCTGATTTGAGTGACCAGGAGATAGACGCCGCTGTTGACGGGCTGGTTGGGCGCGATATGCTCGTGCCATCCGAAGGGAATATGTTTGCTTTCCGGCATATTCTCATTCGCGACGTAGCCTATGGCACACTTTCGCGCGCCGAGCGTGTGCGTTTGCATGCAAAGATCGCAGCCTGGCTTGAGACAACGGCGGGAGAGCAGGTAGATCAATACACGGAAGTTATAGCCTACCACTATCGTGAAGCAGTGCTGCTGGCGCGGCAGGCGGCGGTACCCAGGCCGATGTCGGTGGAGACGACGAAAGCCGCGCAGTACCTCGAACGCTCCGGAGAATTGGCCAGTCACGCGGGCGCGTTTGTTGAAGCCGAGACCTATCTGAAAGATGCTATCAATCTGGCGCCGCAAAGCGAACACCTGCGGCTGTACGAGAAACTCGGCGATTGCCTTGTGTGGGGTGATACCGTGGTCAAAGGCTACAGCAGCGCCCTGGAGTGCTGGCCGGCCGAAGGCGAACAGGACCCCTTAACTGGAGCCAGGCTTCTGCGCAAACTCCTCTCCGCCTATAGCAAGGCAAGCGAGCAACCGGAACGAGCGGAACTCGAAGCCCTCTGGAGCCAGGCGCGGCTGCTTGTGGAGCAGGCCGGAGATGAGGCGGAATTATGGCGCTTCCGCGTCTCTGCTCTGCGTTGGCTTTTGCAGCAGGCGCTCGTGCGGGGAAGGATCGGTGAGGTTGAAGCACAGGACGCGCTGACAACCTGCCAGACTGCGGCGGCATTTTTCGAGCAGCAGGAGGATTGGCGCTTTCTCGATAAGACCCTGGATATGTGGGCAACATTTATGGGGACAATTGGAGCGCATACCGATGCGCTGGCGGTCTGCCGTCGCCGTCTTGCGGCCCCTGGTATTATGACATACGAGCGAGGCGATGCAACAGGCACCATAGCCAGCACATACTTTCTCCTGGGAGACTACACGCAATGCATTACCACTGCCCGCGACGCGCTGGCAGCATTGCATCCTGACGAACCCATCGAGTACTATGCTGGCGTGGTCTCGATTGCCCTATGGGCTACCTATGTTTCAGGACGCTGGGACGAATTTCCCCCATTACTCATTACCCTTGGACAAATCTGGGAACGATTGCAGTTGCGTCTCGGCGCGGGAAGAGCGGTTTTCGATGGGTACCTGGCTTCGTTCATGCTGGCAAAAGCTCGTGAAGATCGACCCGCGATGGACATCGCCGCTTCAACAATTGAGCGTATGTTCCCCGGTTCTGCTGATATCAAGGATTTTATTGCCTTCCTGCGTGAGGACGACTTTAGCAAGCTCAACGTTGAAGAGACTGGAGCAGGGGTGACCGGGTTGCTCATATCGTTCTTCAGCGAATTCGGCTCGCTTGCTCCGCAGAAGTTTATGCAGGGACATGTCTTCCAGAACGATATGACCATCCGCTGTGTCAGGATTGCCCAGGCACTCAGCGACAATGATAATATCCAGCTTGCCAAGGCCATTGATGACGCGGAGGCGCATCACCTCCTCGTGCATGCCGCGCGTATGCGTGTGGTGCTGGCCCAGCGTACCGCAGACCATGCGCAACTGGCACGAGCCAGAAGTGTCTTAGAGCGGCTTGAAGATCGGCATTACCTGCGAAAATTGGAAGAGGTCGAGGCAGTTTTATTCACGCGATAAATCGTGGCAGACGCAGTAAATCGAGCCCTTACGATATTCAGGCAATACATTGCGGCGGACGCGATAAGTCGGGTCCGCCGCAATACATGTTACGGCACCAGAAACCGTTGCTTGCGGCGCTGTGCCTCGAAATAGTCGGGGTCGAGGCGTAGCGCCTCGTCAACCGCTGTCAGGGCTTCGGCGCGCCGGCCCATGATGCCTAGCGCCCAGGCTTTGCCATCCCAGGCAGGCGTATATTCCTGATCGAGTTGCAGCGCCTGCTCGAATGCCTCCAGGGCGGACTGATGCTGCGCGAGCAGGCACAGACATGCCCCCTTGACGTACCACGCCTGCGGGTTCGCCTCGTCCAGAGCTAGCGCGCGTTCCGCCGCCGCTAAGGCCTCGTGATAGCGGATCGCGCCCCAGAGTTGCTGGCTATATTCCAGCCAGAATGTTGCCTGCTGCTTGCGGCGCTCCTGTTCGTTCGCTGAATCGGTTTGCATAATGCGCTCCCTACATATCCTGTTTCCGCTCCCATGTCTTCACTGCCTGCTGGTAGGCCTCCCAGGTATCGAGATCGTAGCTGGCCATGGCGTCGCTGACCTCGACGGTGGCCATTTCCTGGCGGTGGCGTTCGACGATGCTGCGACCGCCTTCGTCGCCGGTGACCTCCAGCAGTTCGGGAAGGAGGTCGGCCGCGAAGAGGACTGGATTGCCGCGTGAGCCCGCGTACAGGGGCGCGATGATACGTTTCCCGCTCTCCTGCCAGGCTGTGATCAGCAGGTCGAGTACGCGTGCGGTCATGAACGGTTGGTCGCCGAGCAGGATGAGCGCGGCGCCAGGAGCAACTATCGCCTCCTGCTGAGTGCAGGCCAGTAGCGTGTGGATGCCGGCGCGCATGGATGTGCTCATGCCCTGCAAGTAAGCGGGATTCTCAACGATGGTGATATGTGGGTGCCCGGTGTAGGCGACAATGTGTGTGCGCACCTGCGAGGCCTGGTGACCCAGAACAACAACAATCGGTCGAGCTTGCGAGGCCAGTGTGGCCTCTATGACATGCGCCAGCACGGGTTGTCCAGCGAGCGGCAGCAGCAACTTGTGGCGCCCGGCCCCCATGCGGCTGGAACTGCCTGCTGCTAGGATGATAGACGCGACGGTGTGCGATGTGTTCATACTCAATCCTACCTCATCAGCTAGCGCTTGTATAGAGTGTTATAATGGCAGGTGAGTGCGTCACAAGCACCCAAATAGTGAATCATATGTATCTCAACTGTGCCATATGCCTTTCAGGAGAATACCATACATGCCCGATACCCTCCACGTCAATAGCGATAGTGTCCTGGCGTTGGATGCCGAGACACAGGCGAAGTATGAACGCCTGCAAGCGATTCTGCGCGAGATGGAGTCCGTACTGGTGGCTTATTCGGGTGGAGTGGATAGCGCGCTGCTGCTCAAGGTGGCCCATGATGTGCTGGGCGATCAGGCCCTGGGCGCGATTGCCTCTTCACCGGCCTATGCCGAAGAGGAGACCAGCGAGGCCCTGGCGGTCGCTGTGCAGATGGGCATTCGCGTGCTTTCCCTGCAAACTCATGAGCTTGAAGATGAGCGCTACATTACCAACGACTTCAATCGTTGTTATTTTTGTAAGACCGAACTGTTTACGCACTTAGAGCCACTGGCGAAACAGCATAACCTGCGCTTTATCGCTTATGGCATTAATACGGATGATGACGGAGATTTTCGTCCTGGCCAGCGGGCCGCGCGCGAGTTTCAGGTGCGTGGCCCCCTGAAAGAGGCCGGCATGGGCAAGCGTGAGGTCCGGGCCGTGGCGCACATGCTCGGTGTGCCGGTATGGGATAAGCCAGCGATGGCCTGTTTCTCTTCGCGTATCCCTTATGGCACGCGGGTCGATGCCGAGACGCTTCAGAAGGTCTACCGGGCCGAGAAGTTGCTGCGTGACCTGGGCTTTCACCAATTGCGTGTGCGGCACCATGGCAATGTGGCTCGCATCGAGGTTGAGCGATCAGAGATGCCGCGTTTGATCGAGGAGGAGATGAGCCGCCAAGTGACTGACGGCCTGCGCGCGATAGGCTATATGTACGTCACACTCGACCTGCTGGGATTCCGCAGTGGCAGCATGAACGAGGGCTTCTTTAAGAGGAAGAAGTCCTGAGCTATTTGACTGGAGGAGCAATTATTTTATGAGTAAGCAAGGGACCGGGCAGCCTGCTAAACAACCTGTGAGATCGTCAACCAAATCGCTGAAGCAGACGCGGCAAGACAAGCGCAGGGAGGAGCAGCTTCGTCGTGAAGAAGAGCAACGTCAGGCTGCTCGCAGGAAACGTATCACGCTGATTGGTATCCTCCTGGTTGTAGCACTCGTTGTGCTCGTCGGCGCCATTTGGTTTGTGACTGGCCAGAATAGCCAGCAGGCCAATTCTGCGAATCCCGCTGTAGATGGTATTACCTGTGATCAGAGCGAGCAAGGCGGCGTGCATTATCATGCGCACCTGACGATCTATATCGATGGCCAGCAGATGCTGGCGCCCGCAAATACTGGTATCGTGAATACTACCTGCCTTTACTGGATGCATGTGCATTCGGCGGATGGCGTGATCCATATCGAAGCACCCGCTGCGCGCGCATACACCCTTGGCAACTTCTTCGACATCTGGCAGAGACAATTTCCATATCTGGGCAACGGTTTCCCCAGCCAGTTGAATCAAAGCACGGGGTGGACGGTCTATGTTAATGGCAAGGTCTACAACGGCGATTTCCATAAGATCGTGCTCCAGTCGCATACCCTGGTCACGCTGGCTTATGATAGTCCAAACGCCAAACCCGATACGACCTACAGTTGGGGTAATCTGTAGAAGAGATATGTGGGGGGGAATAGGGCGCAGGAGAGCAGGATGCAGGCCAGCGGTGCCCGTACATGAAATGGGGCCACCCCTCCGGCTTGCCGGGCCTGTGCAGGCCTCGTTTGCGTGGCAACGCCGGGGTACGAGGGTGTAGAGTGGCTACGCGCGATCATCTGGGATCAGGGAAAAGACGAGCGTCGTGCGCAGGCTGCCGTCGGGTGCCACTGTGTCGTTGCGCAGGCGGGCCTCCTGCACGAAGCCGAGACGGCGCGGCACGGCTGCGCTATGCACGTTTCGCTCATCGCAGCGAATCTGGACGCGCGTGGCCGCCAGGTCGTTAAATGCGAAGTCTGTGAGTAGGCGCACGGCCTCTGTGATGTAGCCCTTCCCGGTGGCGGAGGGACGCAGCCAGTAGCCGATTTCAAAGAGCCGGCTCTCCCAGTTGTGGGGCTGGAGCCCGATCCCGCCGAGGTAGCGATTGGTGGCCTGCTCCCAGATACCGAGCGTCACCTGCTCGCGCAGCAGCCAGTTTGCCATCTGGTGAATAATCCAATCCTGGCTCTCTTCCACACTCTGGTGCGCGTCCGCGAAGGGCAGCCAGGGCCGTATGTGCTCGCGCGACTCCCCGATGGCCTCGAAGAGGTCGCGCGCGTCGCTCTCGCGATACGGGCGCACCAGCACGCGCTCGCCTTGCAGTTCTTCGAACAGGGGGATCAGGGTGTGATACTGTGTTGTGGCCATCAGCTCGCTCCTTTTGTACTATGATAGAATAGAGTAACTATATGATCTAGTTCAATAGATATTATGCAGAAGGATGTGTTGTGCCTGAGCGTACCATATATCTTGACCATGCCGCCACTACGGCGCTTGACCCGCGCGTGCTGGAGGCCATGATCCCCTACTTTACCACAGAAT
>JALYVR010000852.1 GCA_030853145.1 Chloroflexota bacterium
GTCCACGGACGCGGCAAGCCGGATCCCTACGCGGTCAGAGATGGCTAGCACCATGTGGGCGAGGGCAGGTCAGTTCTAGGCTCTTTGCAGAGCGGTCTATACTGAAGGTGGCAAGCACCCTACTATAGCGATACATGTCCCGGCAACCGGTGAAGGAGTAACGCGCATGCGCCTGACTGTTGGAGAGAAACGACCTTTGCGCGTCGTGGATTGGTTCAATGCGCGTCTCTCGCTCATTTTTGGCGCGATTATGGTGATGTTTCTGCTGAGCAACGGCGTGAGTTTCTACGCGTTTAACGCTCAGCGCCACCTGGATGATCAGAAAATACTGCTGCGCGGGGATGTAGAGAGTATCTTGCAGGCCATGAATGACCAGCAGACCGGATTACGGGGCTATATCAGTGGCAATAATTCGGCCTTTCTGCAAGCGTTTCAGCAGGGGCGCCCGGCGTATTCAACGGCCGTGGATGATCTGGCGACACAACTGCAAACTGGCCCCTTCCGGCATACCAATGTCCGCCTGGCGGCTGTGGAAGAGGTGGCGGACGAGTGGTACAATAATTATGCCCTCATCCAGATTAACCACATGCAGACCGGCAATTTCGCTGGTCCGCGTTCCGAGGCCAGCATTCTCCAGGGCGACATCCTCTTTGATCAATTTCGCACGGCACAGACGCAACTGCAAGGCGCTATCGGGCAGGACCTGCAAGGGTATCAGAGCCAGGTGGATACCATCAATCTCAGCCTGGCGGCCGGGGTCATCGCGCTTTTTCTGGCGGCCAATGCCGCCCTCCTGTGGCTCTTGCGGAACTTCACAGGGACGCTCAATACGCAGGTTCAGCATTTAACGCACACAACTCAACAGCTTGGTCAAGGAGAGCGCACCGCCAGAGTTGACCCCCTGACCTTTAGCGATCTGGACCAGGTCGGCCAATCCATCAATGGCATGGCCGCGGCCATTCAGCAGCACGAGGATGCCGCCGAGGAGGCTATGCGCACCCTCGAACATCAATACACCCTGGTGGAACGCGCCCAGAGCGAGAGCCGGGCCATCTTTGACTCCTCCAGTGAAGCGTTTCTCTTCATTTCGGTCAGCGGGCAGGTACACGCCATCAATCGCCCGTTCTGCGAATTCTTCGCGCTGACGGCAGAAGAGGTTGTGGGCCTATCTTTTAGCGACCTGCAACGTCGCTGGGAGCCGCTCTTCGTCAACGCTGACGTGTTTCATGCCGACCTGGCGCAGGATAGCGTCGATCAGGAGCGCCAGCATATGACCACGGCGACCCAGAAGGAGCCGCAGTATCGAGAACTGGCCATCTCTTCGACGCCCGTCCTGAGTTCTACCGCCGCCTATCTGGGGCGCCTGTACATCCTGCGCGATATCACGCGCGAGCGGGAGGCGGAACGGCTCAAGGCCGAGTTCTACGCCCTGGTGTCGCATGGGTTACGCACCCCGCTGACCTCCATCAAAGGCTATGTCGATCTGCTGGCCCAGCAGGACGAGGTCGGACCTCTAAATGAGCTGCAACAGGAATTTTTGGGGATTGTGCAGAGCAATGCCCGGCGGCTAGTCTCCCTCGTCAATGACCTGATAGATCAGTCACGTCTGGAGGCGCAGACCCTGGTCATCCAGGCCGTGCCGCTGGATCTGCATGCCATCATTCATAATGTGTCCCAGAGCCTGCGCCCCCAGATCGATGAGCGCCAGCAGAGCCTCTCCCTGCGCCTGGCGGCTGTACCGATAACCGTGTTGGGGGATGAGAATCGCGTGGAGCAGATCGTGGCCAATATCCTGACCTTTACCACGAATCATACGCCTGAGGGCGGACAGATTGTCTGGGAAACGCAGCCTGAGGGCATCATGGTTCGTATCACCTGCACCAGCAACGGGGAGCTTTCTCCTGAAGACCTGGCCGCGTTCAATCGCCCCTTCTTCCACGATGCCGCCGCTTCCCCGGCAGAGACGATGGGAGGCGTGCTTGGGCCATCTATCGCCCGCTCCCTCGTAGTGCTGCATGGCGGCGTCTTGCAGATGACCAGCACACCAGGAGAGGGCAGCACCCTCACCTGTACCCTCCCGCTCACAACCGCGCCAGTAGCCACCCAACAAGCAAGCACCCACGTGTAGCAGGAGCGATAGATAT
>JALYVR010000853.1 GCA_030853145.1 Chloroflexota bacterium
ATTCATGCAACATTTTTTATATGTATATTTACCTGCGGACAGGAAATATAGTAACATGAATATAGTAATATTTGCAAGGGATAATAAATACGTTACTAAAGATGCAAGTGTCAATGATGAGGTACGGCCAACTTTTGAATAGTTCCAGGTTGTTAGAGCGGAACCTTGTCTCCTTCAGTAATCTCTGCTATCCTTGCCTCTGGCTACAACTCTAGTGATAGCCAATGCCTGGAGATCTTCTCATGAATCGCATAGATCGTTTGACGGCCATCATTTTGCTCTTACAGAGAGGGAAACGCACCGCCGGTGAGATCGCGCGCCGCTTTGAGGTATCGAAGCGCACAGTCTTTCGGGATATCGAATCGCTGTGTGAGATAGGCGTTCCGATCATCACCGAGTCGGGCGCGCGTGGTGGCTATAGTTTAATGCCAGACTATTCGCTGGCGCCGCTCCAATTGACGATGCACGAGGTTCTCCTGCTGAAGCTGGCCTTGAGCAGCGTCTCGCAGCTCTCCGATACGCCTTTCAAGCAGGAGCGCGAATCGCTGCTTGCCAAGATGGATGCCATCATTCCCGCGCAGCAGCAGCAGGACATGGAACGCCTTCTGCGAACCGTCCACCTCGACGTGCCTGTGCGCAGCTATACCATGCCCTATATTGAACGACTCATCGAGAGCGCGCGTAACGAGCAATGGCTACGTGTCCTGTATCGCTCAGAGCGCGCCACCTCAGAGCAAACGATCCTGCCGCTGCGCCTCTATGCTGCTGCCGGCTTCTGGTACTGCGAAGCCTACTCATTTGAACGTCAAGAGAGACGCACCTATCGTGTTGATCGCTTCACTGAAGTACATGAAACGTCGGCGCCACAACAGCCAGTACCGTCAGAGCTTTCGCAACCTTATGGGCACCCTTCGCACGCGGAAGTACGCATAAAGCTCACCGCGCGTGGCGTCCTGGTGATGGAGCGCGATCCACAATTGGGGGATGCTATTCAACCACTTGGAGAAGAGGATGGCCTGCTCTGCTTTCGCTGTCCTGAAACAGAGTACACCTGGTTGGTGCGTACCTTGCTCAGTCTTGGCCCCGATGCTGAAGTGCTCGCGCCCGCAACCTTACGACAACTCGTGCAAACGGCTGCTTTAGATATTGCTCAGCGCTACGTAGAATAGTGACATAGGGTTGTCAGTACCCCTGCTGTAAACTCGTTTTCAGTGACATCTCCTGTTATCAACCTGAAGAACGAGAAAGGAACATCCTATGGTACACAACCAACACTTGCAAAATGCCCAGGAGTTTATCTGGCGCAACGCCCGCCTGCTCGAACGCTACCTGTTCACCGCGTTGTTTAGTGGGGGGAGCAAAGAGCCGGTGCTGACCGCGCTGCGTGCTTATCAGAACGAGGATGGCGGTTTTGGCAACGCGCTGGAGCCTGATAGACGCTGCCCCTTCAGCCAACCGCAGGACATCGAGTTCGCCCTGCATATCCTCGACGCCATCGACGCGATGCATGACCCTATGGTGACGCGTGCCTGTGACTATCTCGTCAGCATAACGGCGGCCGAGGGCGGCGTGCCGGCCGCCTTGCCTTCGCTCAATGCCTACCCGCATGCTCCGTGGTGGACGACCGAGGACCATCCGGCACCCTCGCTCAATCCGACGGCGGCTATCGCCGGGCTGCTCCTCAAACACGGCATCCAGCATCCGTGGCTTGAGCCTGCGTCGCAGTTCTGCTGGCGCGCGATTGCCTCTACGGAGACGACCGAATTTCATACCCTGATGCCCGCTATCACCTTCCTGGAATATACCCCTGACCGCACACGAGCCGAACACGAGCTACAGCGCATCGCTGCCCGCCTCATGCAAGTGGGCGTGATCGAGCTTGACCCGCAGGCGCAAGGCTATGTACAGAAGCCGCTTGACTGGGCACCGACACCACAAAGCTATTGCCAGCGCTTATTCGACGAGAAAACCCTTGCGCCACATCTAACAGCTCTCGCAGACCGCCAACAATCTGATGGCGGCTGGCCCATCTCCTGGGACGCGATCAGCCCGGCTGTCGAGCTTGAGTGGCGCGGTCGCCGCACCATTGAGGCGCTGCGCACGCTGGAGGCGTACGGCGAATTGGGACGCCCCCATTC
>JALYVR010000169.1 GCA_030853145.1 Chloroflexota bacterium
CGCTTCATACATCGTATATAAGCTGTGTCCCTATATGGTGGCCGGATCAGACGAACCGCGCCGCATGGTTCAGATATGGTATACTATCAACATGACGGCCGGATTGACGCGGGGTTTCAGCGGCGGCCCTGCCCCGGCAATGAGTAGGCGCCTGAGACTAGACGCCACTAGACTGGTTCAACCGACACATTCCTGGTTTCCAACCAACCACTACCTGGCTCCCAGTCCTCCCTGGTGAAACATGCCTATTGGGAGCGGGGGACTTTTTATCCTGAATAGTAGGAGGGATTGCCGTTGTCTACCAACTTTCGCGAGATCGATAATTGTGTGACCGCGCCTGAAGGCTTCCGCGTGGGCGTTACGGCCTGTGGCATCAAGTCCGATGCCTCGGTCAAGGACCTGGCTATTTTAGCTTCGGATGTCCCCTGCGTCGCCGCCGGCACCTTCACAACCAGCAGCACGCGTGCCGCCCCGGTTCTGGTCTGCCAGCAACATCTCCAGGGCGGGAGAGCGCAGGCCGTGATTGTGAATAGCGGCAACGCCAACTGCTCCACCGGCGAGCCTGGCCTGCGCAACGCCTATCGCATGACAGAGCTTGTCGCCGCCAAACTGAGCGTGGAGCAAGAGCTGGTGCTCTGCTCCTCGACTGGCATTATCGGCCGCCAATTGCCAATTAATAAGATCGAGCACGGGGTCGCCGCCATCGAGTTGAGCCGCGAGCAGGGCAATGCCTTCGCCGAGGCTATCATGACGACGGATACCCGACCCAAGCGCATGGCGCTGGAGTTCCAGATCGAGGGCCGCACGGTGCGCCTGGGCGGCACCACGAAGGGTGCAGGCATGATCTACCCCAATATGGCGACGATGCTCTGCTACCTCACGACCGACGCTGCCATTGAGCACGCGTGGCTGCAAACAGAGCTGCGCGCCGCCGTGAATGACTCCTTCAACATGCTGGCGGTGGATGGCGATATGTCCACCAACGATACCTGCGTCCTCTTTGCCAACGGGCTGGCGGGCAATACGCCCATCAGCGCGCAGCATCCAGAGGCGGAGACGTTCCGCGAGGCGCTGCGCACGATGACGGTCTACCTGGCGCGCGAGATGGCGCGTGACGGCGAGGGTGCCACGAAGCTGATGACGGTCCACGTGCGGGGCGCGCGCGATAAAGCCGACGCCGTAAAAGCGGCGCGCGCGGTGACGGTCTCGCCGCTCTGGCAGTGCGCCCTCGCGGGTAGCGATCCCAACTGGGGCCGGGTTGTCGGCGCTCTGGGGGCCAGCGGCTGCGATCTCGACCAGAACACATTCGAGATTGCCATTGGCGACGTGCAGATCGTGAAGCAAGGTGTGGGCGCGGGCTACAGCCAGGATGCCGCGCGCGCGGCCATGGCCGAGAGTGAAGTGACGATCAACGTTGACCTGCACCTCGGCGACGGAGAGGCCAGCGCCTGGGGCTGCGATCTGACGCATGGCTACATCGACGAGAATACACTCTATACCCGCTAACATGGGAAGCATAGATACTATATACGACCGGTACGCTGTATCACTAGCAAAGAAAGGACACGTATGACAACCACAGAGGTGGAAAAACGCGATTGGGTAGCTCTGGAGCAGCAATATTATCAAGGGACCTTTAAACGCCAACCGCTCGCCCTGGTACGAGGCAAGGGGCCGCGCGTTTGGGATAGCGATGGCAAGCTCTACCTTGATTTTGTGGCGGGCATCGCGGTAAACGTGCTGGGCCACTGCCATCCCGCCATCATTAAGGCGGTACAGGAGCAGGTGACCCAACTTATTCATGTCTCCAATCTCTACTATAACGTGCGCCAGATCGAGCTAGCGGAGCAGCTTGGCCAGCTCACCAACGGCATGCGCTCCTTCTTCAGCAACAGCGGAGCCGAGGCCAACGAGGGCGCGATCAAGCTGGCGCGCAAGTACGGCCGCCTGCATCGCGACGGCGCCTTCGAGATCATCAGCATGGAGCGCAGCTTCCACGGTCGCACGCTGGCAACCACCGCTGCCACCGGGCAGGCCGCCTACCAGGCCACCTGGGTACCGATCCCCGATGGCTTCAAGCAGGTTCCCTTTAACGACCTGGAGGCGCTGAAGGCGGCGACGAGCGCCAAAACCGTCGGCATCCTGATCGAAGCGGTGCAGGGCGAGGGCGGCATCTGGCCGGGCACAAAGGAATTTATCCAGGGCGTGCGCCAGTGGTGCGACGAACAGAATCTGGTGATGATCTGCGACGAGGTGCAGGCTGGCATGGGCCGCACGGGCAAGTTCTTCAGTTGGGAGCATTACGATGTCGTGCCCGATATCATCACGATGGCCAAGGGCCTGGCCGGCGGCATCCCCATTGGCGCGATGCTCACCGGACCGCGCACCGATGTGTTCGTCATGGGCGATCACGGCACAACCTTTGGCGGGAACCCGGTCGCCAGCGCAGCCGCGCTGGCCACGATCAAAACCATCACGAATGAGCACCTGCTGGAGAATGCAACCGAGATGGGGGCCTACTGGCGCGGCAAGCTGGAAGCGTTCTGCGAGAAGTACCACTTCATGGAAAACCCGCGCGGCATCGGCCTGATGCAGGCAGTGGAGATCAAGCATGAGCTGGCACCAACTATCGTGCAGCAGGCGCTTGAGCACGGCTTGCTACTCAACAACCTGGGCCCCGATACGCTGCGCATGATTCCCCCGCTGAATCTGACCACAGCCGACATCGACGAGGCTAGCGAGCGGCTCGACCACGCCCTGACGGATGTGGCGAATATGCCTGTGGCGCAACAGTAATGGCGGCATGAAACAGCCACACCGAGGGGCAGGCCTGACTGAGAAGAGTGCTCTTCTCAGTCAGGCCTTTTCATGGGGATACGCCAGCATATATCTATTCTGCTAATGCGCCTTGAATACAAGGGTCATATATTTGTTGAATGTGTCCATCGTCCAGCCTCTGACCTGCTGCAACCATTGATTCACATAGTTTTGAGTGACGAGACCCTGATTCACAAGCTTATCAAAACCATGTTGGATGGCATTTATCTCAATGATCTGCAATTGCTCTGCTGAAATACCTTGTTCAAGCGCTACATCACTCATACGTGGCATTGATGCATCGGATGAGCCACCGGTTTTTGCGGGTTGCGTGGCAGACTTCCCATTCGTATCCAGTGAAGGTGTTGGAGTCGAAGACGCCGCGTGCGTGCCGCCCGCAGGTTGAGGCGTTGACAACTTCGTGCGTAGCGCCTCAATACTGAGGTGGAGGTGTTGGGCAATATCCTGCTGAATCGTTTGCCAATAGACCGGCCTATCTCCCTGAGTACCAGGAGGGAAGTCAATGGGACGGTTTTTATTTGGTACCACCGTATTCCCATGATCGGCACTTCCCCTGTTCGCTGGCGGTAAGATTTGCCAGACCACCAGCCCCAAACCGCCGAGGAGAACTACCCCGCCAAGCAGATAGAATAGCCAGGAGAAGGAGCGCCTGCTCCCTTGTTGCGGTCGCGGCGGTTTATTGTGTAAAGAAGACGATGAGATCTGAGGGTCTGGTGCTGTCTCTTCAGTTGACATGACTTTTGCCTTTCTTCTGCTGTCTTACCGATTATTCGTAACGTAATGCTTCCGCGGGTGATATATGCGATGCTCTCCAGGTTGGGATAGCCGTAAACACACTGGCAACCACATAACAACTTCCCAGGAGCAGAAGCATGAGGAAGATGGGAAGCGGGAATGTTTGCGCACCCTGACGCGAGATTTGATACACGACCAGGCCAGCCAGAGCAGTTCCTGTAAACAGGCCTAATGTGATAATAAAGCTCGATTCCAGCAGGAATGCACGCAGAATCAGGCTGCGAGAGAAACCGAGCGCGCGGAGCAGGCCTATCTGTTGACGACGTTCGACCACAGCTCGGCTCATGATTACGCCAAGAGAGAGCATCCCGAAGAGCAAACCGAATGCCATATAGCCGGCCAGGAGCGTCGTCAGACTTGACGTATACCTGGTGGCGTCAGTGTCATCCAGGCGATTGATTTGCACCCCGCGCTCTCCCAGATGCAGGCTCTGACTCAGGTGACGCATGACCTGGATAGGATCGGTACCATTCTGGAGCTTGAAGTAATAGATTGGATCTGACCAGGGCCAGGGCATGTCTCCCTCAAAATTCCAACCAAACGTACGCGCAGTTTGAGAGGAGATCAGAACCGAACGCCATGGGCTGGTTGATGGCATCAAACCAATCACTGTCAGGCGATGATAGCGAGCCACAGTAGTATCGCCATCAGGAACATCAATCTGAAAAGGGACGAAGTTTTGTTGTGGCTGGAGTCCCTGAATGCCATTTTGATAATAGAGTAACGCGTAGCCAGCGTGTGTACACATGGTTGTCCACACCTGGCTGTCAGAATTGTACCCTTGAGCATGTGCCAGCAGGGGGAGAGAGACCTGGGAAAGAAAGTTTGTATCAACGATCTCTGGTCCTGTATATCCGGCAATCGCCGGGTCATGACCCGGCAAGAGCACGCGTATGGGATACGGGACAGGTTGACCATCTAGCCGGCGCGCAAAGTAGGTACGGCGTAGTCGTCCGACGGCTGCGATATCATGCTTGAATGTCACCGGGGTGTTCAGTAGTTGATCATTTAAATGAAGATGCGTAGAAACGCGTACTGTGAGTTGAAATCCTCCATTCGTCTGCTGCTGTTGTTGCAAAAAGCTCTCATTATTAGTGATCAGAAGCAAAACCAGAAAGGTCACTAATCCCAATAATGCTACGGTGACGCCAGTACGAAAGCGAAACGTCAGTGGATACACCAGACCAATACGGCTCAGTGGCGTCCATCCCCGTACATGCCGGATGAGTATGCCAGCCAGCCTCGCCAGCAAGTCAGCGTTACTCACCACCACGATTACACCGCCGAGGAGCGGGATCACCATACTCAGCATATTGGAAAGAAACGACGGCATACGATTCCACGTCGCTTCAAAAGCAAACAAAAATCCCGTTCTGGTGCTCAGTCCATAGAACAACCAGCCACCTCCGATCAGGCTCATACTGATGCGCCATGCCCATGAGCGTGCGACCTGGCTCACCGAGAGAAGCCAGTTCAAGAGTAGACCACCACCAGCAATGAGCAGCGCTCCTGTCAACAGGGGCAACACATCGCGCCAATCTAAATCGCCAATGGAGGTAGTCTGTTGCAGTTGCATCAGAGCAACCATAGCGGCCAGTAGAAGGACTAGAGGACCACGAACAAACAACGCATACAGCACGCTCCAGAAAGCTTCGGCCCGGCGAGAGAAACGCCGGGCGGCGGTTTCTGGAATGAGCTGACCATCATCGTCTCTGGGAGGAAAAAAGAGCGCAGCCACACGAGCACGCAGAGAGGGGGGGCTTGTAGAGCGGGTCTTGAGATTACCAATAGCCGCGACGATGGTGTCACGGCTGATCCACAGAGCGGTAAGCAGAGCCGCACCTAGCGTTGTCAGTATGCCGAGACACCAGATGCTTACGATACTCTGCCAGCTTAACCAGAATTGATAGGAGATCTGATTGGCAAGGCCAAGTGAGGGTAAATGGGAGAAGATGGTCAGACCAGACGCAAGCATGGCTCCGCCTCCCAGGATGCCGGGGATAAAGGCCATTACACCATAGCCAGTACATTCGATTAACAGCATAAGAATCAGGTGTCCACGCTGTATTCCAACGGCCCGGCTGATGCCAAATTCCGTGCGCCGCTCTGTGGCCAGCAGGAGCACCAGGAGCACCTGTAGCAATAAGCCGGCACCGACTAAAAGAGCGGTAAAGATGGGCAGCAGGTAGTTAAACTGGCGGGCAGCGGGGGAGGCTGCGACCTCATCTTTTCCAGCCACAGGGGTAAAGAAGCCTTGATTCTGGACAATATCGGGCTTAATCGGGTGTAATCTCAGCACATCATTGTAATTGGTGGGTATCGAGCCAAATGGATCGGGAGAAGCATGAAGAAACTGTGAAAGGAAGGCATTCACCGCCGCGCTATGGCTCTCTTCTGGAGCAGCATTAGTAATCGCAATGAGATTGGGTGCAGGGAAAGCATGCTGCGCCTGTTGATAAATTTGTTGCGCAGCAGCCAGGGGCATCAGAAGAAGTGGGTAGGACCCATTAAACTGGAGTTCACCCGTCGTCATCACAACATCATGAGCAAGAATCGCGCGCGCCCTTCGAGTCACAGTTTGGCCTTCCAGCATCATTTGCATGCTATCTCCCTCTTTGATCTCCAGGCGTTGAGCCAGAGCCGGGGTAATCAATACCTCATCGGGGCGCAGATCCTGAAAATGTACAGGTTGTCCAGCATTGGTGCTGATGGGGCCATAAACGTGATCAAAGTCAGGAGGTATGGCAAGAATATCAACCTGCGTCAGTGCAAGGCCAGCAACAGTGATAGTGGTACTCCTGGGAAGCATAACCGATGCAGAGGCATGGGCAACCTCTGGCATGCGTTGTAACCGCGCGAGCACCTGCGTGACCTGATCCTGAGTGAGAGGGCCCGTCACAGCTTCATCCACATTTCCAGAGAGCAGTCTACGATAGCTCTCCTGAGAGTGATTCATGCTGTCTGAAAGCCCAAACATACCAGTCATAAACAGGCTTGACAATGCCAGCCCGGCAATCATTAGCGCGGTCTGGCTGCGGTATCTGCGGACATTGCGTAGCCCGATCTGTAAGAACAATGGGTGGCGAACGATCTGGCCTATCAGAAGGAATAACGTCCCGCTGGTCAGGGAAGCCAGCGCCAGCGCGATCACGGTAGGGGAGAAGGTCAACCCCATGCCTCTCTCTCCTTTCTCTCTGCCTCTTCGCTATACATGCCAGTATGAGTATTGGAGGCGCGAGCGACAACGGGCCGGTCTGCTTCTATTAATCCATCGCGCATCGTAATCAAACGCTGAGCCTGGTGAGCGACTTCTAAAGCGTGAGAAACCCAGACAAAGGTTAAGTTCTGCTCACGATTTAAGGACAGCATTAAATCAATAATTTCCTGACTCGTCTGACTGTCCAGCGCGCCGGTTGGTTCATCAGCCCATACAATTGAGGGAGTGGTTGCCAGGGCACGGGCAATAGCAATACGTTGCCGTTGTCCCCCGCTCAGCTCTGCCGGACGATGCCTGGCCCAATCCGCAAGCCCTACCAACTCAAGACTGATCCAGGCTCGCTCGCGAGCCGCTTTGGAAGGTACACCGCTGACGAGCAAAGGCAGCTCCACATTCTCCAATCCGTTAAGCACAGGAAGTAAATTATACGTCTGAAAGACAAAGCCCATTTCGCGGGCACGAAATGCGGTCAGTTCGCGATCAGAGAGGCTACGGATGTCCTGCCCGGCAATCTTGACGATGCCAGAGGTCACGTTATCCAGGCCACTTAAACAATTGAGCAGCGTCGTTTTGCCACATCCGCTCGGCCCCATAATGGCCACGACTTCCCCACGCCAAACGCGTAGATTCACCCCTCCCAGGGCCTGCACATGCGATGTCCCCATCTCATAGGCCTTGCACACATTCATGGCTTCAATCATGATTTCCCGCTTATCTTCGTCTACCAGGTGAGGCAATGGCAATCTCGGTTTCATATATCACCTTAGCTCCTTTCGCTAGAGAATTTGGTATGGTGAACATGAGAAGAGGTGAAACGCTCTTTCGTTCACCTGCCGCTTACTCTAACAGGCTTTTGCAGGGGATACATCGGAGGTTCAGGCAGGAAAAACGTCATGGGCAAAACGCCATGAGCAAAGCGACATTTCCTTCTGGTCTCGCGGATGCTATACTTTGAAATGCCTGATGAGGAGATGATAAAAGTATTGCAAGAGGGAAGAGATTGCACACAACAAAAAATGGCGAAGATCCGAGAAAGAAAGCTTACCCTACACCCTTACTCCACTGGTTTTTTCTGGTGTGGTTAAGCAGTATCTATCTTTGGGAGGTAGTTATTGTAGGCACTGCGACCATTCCTGTATGTGCAGTATCGAGTCATGGAAAATGCCTGAAAACTTCACAGATAGCCCATATGAGCTGGTCTTCTCTGCTGATCGGAACGCTCCTCATGCTCTTATGTGGCTGGTTACTCTGGATGAACCTGCGGCAGAAGGCGCGGCATCCACGACTGTC
The DNA here is from genome assembly GCA_030853145.1 of Chloroflexota bacterium. Classification (GTDB taxonomy): domain Bacteria; phylum Chloroflexota; class Ktedonobacteria; order Ktedonobacterales; family Ktedonobacteraceae; genus JALYTT01. The sequence goes on from JALYVR010000169.1 coordinate 8,141, forward strand.
CTTTGTAATTCAGGGAATCATCATCCTGGCGCTTGGTTTTGTCGTACCTGGGGACGGCGCGATAGTATCCTTGAGTCTTTCCCTCGCCCTTATCCTGGCGGCCAGCCTCGTATTCGATCAAATACAGGTTGTCATTGTGGTAGCATGCAGTTATTTTATCCTTTGCACGGCGCTCTTTGTTCTCGCGGTCATACCAAAGTCGGGTTTCATCACCTGGAGTGACCTCGTTCAGGTAATTCTGCTGGATGTGGCGCCCCTTCTCTTCGGCATCGGCTATCTTCTTCTCTATAACCAGTTG
>JALYVR010000170.1 GCA_030853145.1 Chloroflexota bacterium
CCCCACTTCAGGTTCCCTAGCAAAACACATCTTGGTTGAAACGTCTTTTCGAAAAGACGTTTTTTGAAAGGAAAACATTGTTATGAAGATGGCACCGTCAGCCAGTACAAACGCCCACGTAGTTTCTGCACCTCCTGGCTATCAAGCCCTTGGTACAGCGACGACGATCGAAAAAGATACCTCAAAGGTCTGCCTGCGTGCTGGCTCGGCAACAGTCGAGGTGACGGCGCTTGCTCCCGACCTGTTTCGCGTTGGCTTGTTTCCCCATGGTCGCTCTGCTTGCTATAGTTCGGAGGCGGTGGTTTCTGGGGAATGGGAAACGGGGCCAATCAGCATCCTGGAAGGAACCAGCGAGGTGACTATCGCAACATCTGTGGCCACGGCGCATCTCTCTCTTGATCCGCTGCGCATCGGCTTTTCTGACGCGACAGGCCGGGCTTTTGCCACCGATGATCCAGTTTTGGGTATGGGCTACTTCGCCGCGCCCGTCGAGGCTCCAGTGGTCGAGCTAGCGGATGCCTCTGGCACCCTGGGTACCCCTGTGCGTGTGTATAAGCAGCATATGGCCGGGGAGCACTATTTTGGGTGTGGGGAACGCACGGGAGAGTTGGATAAGACGGGCTCGCACCAGCTTTTCTGGAATGTCGATCCGCCGCGTGGCCATACAGCGCTGCAAAACAACCTGTATGTCTCCATCCCATTTACGTTGGTGCTGGCAGATGGCCTGGCCTGGGGCTTCTTTCTTGATAGCACGACGCGCGCCGAGTTTGATCTGGCCCACGAAGATCCTCAGCACTCGTGGTTTGGAGCCAGCAATGGGGACCTCGTGTACTATGTGTTCTGCGGACCCACGCCCCAGGATGTGCTGGCGTGCTATACGGAGCTGACGGGGCATACACCTCTGCCTCCCCTGTGGGCGTTGGGCAACGGGCAGAGTCGCTTCAGCTATGAGACAGCCGAAGAAGTCAGGCAGGTTGCGCTCACCTTTCGTGAGCACGATATTCCCTGCGATACCCTGTATCTCGACGTTGATTGCCTGGATGGTTACCGGGTCTTCACCTGGGACCAGGAGCGGTTCCCTGACCCGGCGGGGCTGTTTGCCGAGCTGCAAGAGATGGGCTTTCATGTCGTCACTATTGTGGATACAGGTGTCAAGGTAGACGAGCAGTACGCGGTCTACCTCGAAGGCAGAGCGCGCGATCTATACTGCAAAACAGCACAAGGAGATGAATACCAGAATGCCGTCTGGCCAGGTATCTGCGCCTTCCCCGATTTTACCAATCCGGAGGCACGGGCCTGGTGGGGCGAGCAACACCGGCCATTGCTGGATGCGGGCATCGCGGGCATCTGGGCCGATATGAACGAGCCTGCCCTCTTTATCCCCTTGAATTCAACGATGCCCGCAAACGTGATCCATCCCGGAGGGGGAAAGGTCAGATCACATGTGCAGGTCCATAACGCCTATGGGTCATTAATGGCCCAGGCCACGCGCGAAGGCCTCTTACGCTTACAACCTGAACACCGGCCCTTTGTCATTTCGCGCTCTGCGTACGCGGGCATCCAGCGTCACGCCTTGCTGTGGACCGGCGATAATGCTTCCACCTGGGAGTATCTCACGATGAGCCTGCCGCAGTTGCAGAATCTTGGGCTTTCAGGAGTTGGCTGGTCTGGTGTCGATATTGGCGGCTTTTATGGGGATGCCAGCGGAGAAATACTTGCGCGCTGGACTGAATTTGGCATCTTTCAGCCTTTTTGTCGCAATCACTCGGAAAAGCAGACGCGCCCCCAGGAACCATGGGTTTTTGGGGAACCCTATGAGTCGATCTGCCGCGCCATGCTCAAGCTACGCCAGCGCCTGATCCCGTATCTGTACTCGCTCTTTGAGGAGTGCCACCGCACGGGAGCGCCCATTCTACGTCCGCTGTTCTGGGCCTATCCAGAAGATACCACGACCTATACGCTGGATGATCAGTTTTTGTGCGGTGACGCGCTGCTGGTGGCGCCCATTACGCGTCCTGGCACGGAGTATCGCCATGTGTATATTCCCGCAGGCTCCTGGTTCCATTTCTGGACGGGAGAGCGCGTGAATGGTCCAGCGCATATCCTGGCCCATGCGCCTCTTGGCCAGCCAGCCGTCTATATTCGCGCGAACACAGTGCTGCCGCTTGCCCCGGCCATGAGTTATGTGGGCCAGCAAGATGCTGAGCCGTTGACGTTCCTGTGCTATCCATGCGAGGGCAGCGGGACAGCGACGTTCTACGAAGACGCGGGGGATGGTTACGAGCAGTTGCAGGGGGTCTATGGCCGGCGTACTATCACCTGTGATAAGGAAAATGGCTATATTCGCGTGATTCTCGCTGAACAGCAGGGCACGTTTACGCCCACGCGCCAGCGTATCCAACTCGAACTACGTGAGGTTGCCGCGGCTCCAGAGTCCGTTCTCACCGAAGATACTTCTACCTCCTGGCACTACGATCCTGAGCAGCGCCGCCTCATTGTCAATCTGAATGAAGTGACTGGGTCACAGATAGTTGATATAATGATAAAGTGATAGTGCCTGCGCGTAAAGAGCGCATCCACTAAGATCAAAATAGATGAGGTCATACAACGCCTCTTTCTTCTTGTACTGTACATTGGTAGGAGGTATCTTCCGTATGTCTACTGCCGTGGCTATTGTAAGCGGGGGCCTGGATAGCGTCACGCTGGCACACTTCCTGCATGCCGAAGGCTATGCGCTGCACCTGCTCGCCTTTGATTATGGACAACGCCACAAGAAAGAACTCGCCTTTGCTGAACAATGTGCCAGACGACTCGACGCACGCTATAATGTGATTGATTTGAGCATGGTTGGTGCCTTTCTGAAGGGGTCGGCCCTGACAGACACGATCCCCGTTCCAGATGGGCATTATACGGATGCCACAATGGCGATCACGGTCGTGCCGAATCGCAATGCGATTATGCTCACAATTGCCTACGGAATAGCCGTGGCTGAGCAGGCTGAGCTAGTCGCCATCGGGGCACATGCCGGCGATCACGCCATTTATCCCGATTGCCGACCCGCTTTCATCACTGCATTTGATGCCATGCAGAGAATAGCGGTCGAAGGCTTCGGACACCAGCATCTGAGGCTTGAGGCGCCCTTCATCCATCTGGCCAAGCAGCAGATTGTGCGTTTAGGCAGCGTGCTGGGAGTCCCCTATGCTGAAACCTGGAGCTGCTATAAGGGCGGCGACAAGCACTGTGGGACCTGTGGAACCTGTTTTGAAAGAAGAGAAGCCTTCCAACTGGCTCAGGTTCCTGATCCAACGGCCTATGAAGAATAGGAACAGCTATCTTCCCTGCGGAAAAAGTCCTTGAGGAATGTGTAGAATCTCAAGGAGGAGTCAGAGGAAGCATCACTGTGAAGCAGGATCCCTGCCCTGGCTGGCTTTCGACGGTAATCGTGCCGCCATGAACGCGCACGATCCACTCAACAATAGCCAGGCCCAGTCCACTGCTGCTGCCCCCAGTCTGCTCGCGCGCCGCATCGGCGCGATAGAAGCGCTCAAAGAGATGTGGCAGATGGGCCTGCGCGATGCCGATCCCCGTGTCACGAACCACCAGGTGCGCCCTATTCTGCGCGGTTCCCACGGTCAGAGAAACCTGCCCACCAGGGTTGGTATAGCGCAACGCATTCTCCAGCAGGTTCATGACTACCTGAATCAAGCGGGCTTCGTCTCCCACGAGCGTCACTGGCTGGTCGGTGTGGACCGTGAGCTGAACGTCTCGTTCCTCAGCCAGCGGGCGCGCAGAGGCAGCGGTAGCCTCGGCGAGCAGATCCAGGCGCAGCGGCTCTCGCTCAAAGGGGGCATGTCCTTCATCGCCGCGCGCCAGCGCCAGTAAGTCGCTGATGAGATGGCCCAGACGCTCCGTTTCCGCGTTGATTTCTTGCAGAACGGTGATATAGTCCTGCCTCTTTTGTGGTTTGAGCAGAGCGATACTCGTCTTATTGCGAATCACCGCCACCGGCGTCCGGAGTTCATGCGAGGCATCAGCCACAAAGCGCCGCTGGCGGGTCATGGTCTGGTCAAGGGAGTCAAGCATCTCGTTGAGGGTAAGCGCCAGGTCGTGAATCTCGTCCTGGGCCGCAGGGAGCACAATCCGTTGGTCGAGATGGCCGGCTTTGATACGCCGGGCGGTCTGAATCACGTGGTGGATGGGGGCAAAGGCCCGATCAATCAGCAAGTAGCTGCTGGCGGCACACAGCAGCAAGGCCAGCGCTCCGACAAGCAATAGGAACGTGATTAACTGATCAAGGAGGGCATGTTGGGAGGTGAGCGATTGCCCTACCTGGAGAATGGCGAATGGTTTCCCCTGTGCTGTAAGCGCCTGGCTATAGAACTGCACTTCGTGTCCATCGACCGTCCGAATAGTGCCTTCCCAGGGCTGACCGTGGAGGGGCTGCGTCATACTTGCGGAAGGAATCTGCAGCCTCTGGCTCGCGGGTGTCTCGCGCACCACATGCCCATGCGTATCGAGCACACGGACCAGGGCCTCCGTGTCTGGATCATCTGGTGTGCTTGCCGGTTGGTCACTGGTGATCCCGGACAAGCTGCCCGTGGCATCATGGATCGTCATGGTATCGTTGCCTACGACGATCTCTTCAGCAATCTGGTGCGCCTGGATCTGCAAGCTGGTATTCACATTGTCCTCCAGCGCCCTCTCGAAATAGTGGTAGGAGACCGCACCTGCCAGCAGCAGAACCAGAGTAAAGACAGCGGTATAGCCGCATAGGACCTGGAGGCGAATACCTGGTCGAAAGCCGCGACGATGGGAAAGGTTCATGCTTCCGGCTCCTTTAATTGATAGCCCGCGCCCCGTTTCGCGTGCAGCACGTCCGGCTCCCCATGAGCGCAGAGCTTCTTGCGCAGGTAGCCAACGTAGACATCGATGACATTCGAGAAATGCTCCGCATCATAGTCCCACACATGCTCAGCAATCGTAGTGCGACTCAACACCTCGCGTGGACGACTCATCAGAAAGTGCAGCAAGGCATACTCTTTGCTGGAGAGGAGAATCGGGCGTCCCCCTCTGCTGGCCTCTTGCGTGCGGGTATCCAGGGTGATATCGAGGAAGCGCAAGGTCGCTGTTCTCGCTGAGCCATCGCGGCGCAGCAACGCGCGTACACGTGCCTCCAATTCGCGAAAATCGAACGGCTTCATCAGATAATCATCGGCCCCCAGGTCAAGTCCCCGGATGCGATCATCAACATCTCCTTTCGCCGTCAAAAAGAGGATGGGCATGTCTCGCCGGGCAGCGCGCAGGCGCCGGCAGACCTCCCAGCCATTGAGACCAGGAAGTAAAATATCAAGAATGATCAGATCATACGGAGTGGTTTCGCCAAGGGCCAGGGCATCCGCGCCATCGGTCACGAGATCCACCGCGTAATGGCACTGTTCCAAGCCTTTCTTCACATCCTTGCCAAGGATAGGATGATCTTCGACGAGCAATAAACGCATAGACGCCCTTCTTTCTCTGGGTATGCTCTGCAATAGAATTGTCTGTAGCGAGAGTATAGAAGATCAAGATGAATTGGCTATGAGAATCTGCTTACGCTTACGCTTTTCATGTTCATCTCATCGTGTGCCACTACAGTAAAGATCATAGCCTCTCACCGCAAGAAAGCGCAAAGGGGTTCAGGTGGCTGAACAAACCTTTGCTCAGATTTTTGAGAGACGCTCATTCTTTCTGACTGATTGGAGTACATGATATGAAATCGCCACATAGGCCGACATTCTCGACCATTGCTGAGCTACCAACCCAACGGTTACCGCTCACCCGGCGCGATCCTTCCTCCGCCTCGAACCAGCAACCCTCGCGCGTTGCGGGGTGGATGCTCTTCCCACTACGCCTGTTCCTGGGTGCAACCTTTTGTTATGCAGGCGTGCAAAAACTGACAGATCCCCAATTTTTCCATAAAGCGACTCCAGGCTATATTGGCAATCAGATCATTGGTTTTGCGCAAGGCTCGCCCCTGCATTTCTTATTGATCAAAGTCGCCTTGCCTCACGCGGTCCTCTTTGGCTGGACGGTGGCCCTGGGAGAGATCGCGATTGGCCTGGGAGCTTTGTTTGGTCTGTTTTTTCGTCCAGCGGCTTTCTTCGGGATGATGCTCAGTCTGCTTTTTTTCTTGACGGCAAGCTGGCATGTCTATCCCTACTTTTATGGGGCGGACATCGTCTTTGCCTGGAGCTGGCTCACGCTGCTCCTTGTGGGACCCGCGGCCACTGGACTCCCTTCCTGCGATAGCTGGCTCCAACGAGTGCTTTTCCCCCAGGGCCTGACCCAGAAAGGGCTGATTGCGCGCGGCATGGGTGTGCTAGTCCTGGGCATGAATACCTGGCGCGCGCCGGAGCCAGTCCTCCCCACACGAGGAGCACAGCAGCAACGTTTTGTGGCTCTCCAGGCCGCGCAGAAACGGCGCGCATTTCTGCGCGGACTGGCGGTCGGTGGCGTGAGCATGGTCGGTCTGGCGCTCGCGAGTTCGGTCCTCCATCTCTTCGGGCGCCCAACCACTACTACCCCCAGCGGATCGACAGGCAGTGGCGCAAGCGGGGGGGGAAATGCGCCCTCTAGCACAACGATTGCTCAGGTACAGGCGGTTCCGGAAAATAGTGCTGTGACCTTTACGCTTCCAGGGAGCGGTGATCCCGGTGTGCTGATCCACTTGCCCAGCAAGCAATTTGTGGCCTTCGATGCCACCTGTACGCACGCAGGATGCGAAGTGGGCTACGATCCTGGCAGTGGTCACCTGATTTGTCCCTGTCATGGAGCGCAATTTGATCCGGCCAATCAGGCTACTGTCTTACAGGGACCCGCCGAGCAACCATTGAGCGCGGTCAAGATTCACATCGACTCCACACGTGGAGTGATTACCCTTGACTAGTCAGCCAGGCAGCACCAATGAGACGCATGGGAGCATGGGAGAGTCTCTCCCTAAGTGTTTTTCACGCTCAGAAAAAAGGAGAAATGGAGAGCATATGCCACTCATGTTCACTTCATGTGTGCCTGGTAGCGTATCCAAAGCTGGCAGTTCCTCCGGTGCCTGGCTCACTCTGATCGTCTGCATCGTGCTTCTGGCCAGTTGCGAGTCGTCTGGCAGCACCCAACCAGCCGGCAAGATTATCAGTCGACCGATAGCCACCAGCGGTTGTAACACACCAGCGCCCACCCATGCAGGAATCACGCTCAATCAGATGATAACTTCAGGTGGCCTCAGCCGGGGCTACCGCCTCCACCTCCCTAGCGGCTATAGCCCGAAGCGACCACAGGCACTCATCCTGGCGTTCCATGGTGAGAGCGCTGCTGCCCGCGACCTTGAGCAGTCTATCGGCCTCTCACATCTTTCCGATCAGGAGGATTTCATTGCTGTCTATCCCCAGGGAACGGGGAACCCGCCTGCATGGGCGAGTGGAGGAGCACATGATCCGCCTGCCAACGATGTCCTCTTTGTGAGCGAACTGCTCACGCACCTGCAAACGACGCTCTGCATTGACGCACGGCGTATCTACACGGTCGGCTACTCAAATGGCGGCGGGCTGGTCAATGTACTCGCGTGTACGCTGGCCCGGCGCATTGCTGCCTTTGCCTCTGTGTCAGGAGCCTTTTATCCCTCCCCTGGTGGCTGTCACCCCGGTCGGGCCGTACCCATCCTGGAGTTTCATGGAACCGGCGACTCAGTTGTGCCCTATCTGGGAGGCGCGCAGAGAGCATGGGAAGCCATCCCTGTCTGGCTCCGCCATTGGGCACAGCTCGATGGCTGTAGCAGTGGGCCAACCATATTCATGCGAACGACTGATGTGCAGGGAGAACAGTGGACTGGATGCACAGCAGGGGGAACCGTCGTCCATTACCGGATCGAAGGAGGCGACCATGATCTGACGACGCAGACGATCAATATCCTTGCAATTATATGGAAGTTCTTCGTCGCTCATCCTTTGCTCAGCGCATGACCTCCTCCATTATTCCTGTGCAACGGGATCGCCGGCGTCGTGCCACAAAGCCCGCATCTCCGCACAACTGGCTAGCAGATCAGCAAGGGTGCCCTGGGCTTCGACGTGGCCCTCCTTCAACACAACGATGTGGTTGGCGCGGCGCAGCGCGGCGCGGCGGTGCGAGACAGCCAGGCACGTCAGCGTATTGCCGGCACACAGGCGTTCCCACAACAGGCGCTCCGTCTCGACATCCAGCGCGCTGGACAGGTCGTCGATCACCAGCAACTCGGCGCCGCGCACCAACATGCGCGCCGCCGCCGCGCGCTGCGCCTGGCCGCCGGAGAGCTTGACGCCGCGGGCGCCCACCGGTGTCTCCAACCCCGCCTCCAGCGCCCCTACGTCGTGCTCCAGGACGGCGCCCCACACGGCGGCGGCCAGGGCCGCGGGGTCGTCGGG
>JALYVR010000171.1 GCA_030853145.1 Chloroflexota bacterium
GCCGAATCCCTACGCGGGAAGGGGATCGCCCGCGACGGATCTATGTGTAGTGGCGCCCCTGGCGGGCGCCATGTTCCAACGCGCCAACGCTCCAACACTCCAACGCTCCAACACGGTACAGGCGCGCAAGCGGCCGGCTACACATGTTATACTAGCAGCATGATGATAAGCAGGCCTGTAGATATACCATAGCTCCGGCGACGGTCGCCTGAAGGAGAGAACGGCGATGTTCAACGCACGCTCTTTGAATGCGGTCAATAACGCGAAATTCTCCCAGCACTTTGTGCGGCCCCTCTACGGATCTTACTGCTTTTCCAACATCCCCCAGACTATCCTGTTCCTCCTGACGGGCCAGGGACAGAGCGCCTTGCCGCCAGATGTCTTTGGACCACTGCCTACCAGCTATAAAAATGTGCTCATGATCTTTATTGACGCCTTTGGCTGGCGCTTCTTTGCGCGCTACGGAGAAAAGTATCCGCTGCTCAAAACCATCCTTACCCAGGGCATGGTCTCTAAAATGACCTCGCAATTCCCCTCGACGACGGCGGCGCATGTGACCTGCATCAATACAGGCCTGAATGTAGGACAGAGCGGCGTGTATGAGTGGCAGTATTATGAGCCTCTCGTCGATAGGATCATCACCCCCCTGCTCTTCTCATATGCCGAGGATATGAGCCGCGATACCTTGAAAGAGGCCAATATCCCCGCCGAGCAGTTCTTCCCGCGCCAGACGCTCTATCAAGCGCTCCAGGCACATGGCGTACCATCACACATCTTCCAGCACCAGAGCTATACGCCATCCACGCCTTCAGAACGATTCTTTCAGGGGGCCAGCGTTCATCCATTCAAGAGGATCTCCGAGGCTCTCGACACAGCGCCCAGGCTCCTGCTGGACAAGCGCGGATCTCCTGGCTATTACTTTTTCTACTTTGACCAGGTTGATTTCGCCGGACACCGCCACGGACCAGATTCGCCGCAGTTCGCGGAGGCCGTTGATAAGGTCTGGACCAGTCTGGAACAGTTGCTCTACAAAAATCTTCAGGGCAAAGTGCGCGATACCCTGCTCATGGTCAGCGCCGATCATGGGCAGATCGAGGTCAGCCCTGAGACTACCTTCTATCTCAACCGGCAGATACCGGGCATTGAGCGCTACCTGCGCACCAACCAGCAGGGCAAAGCGCTCGTTCCGGCCGGCTCGGCCCGCGATATGTTCCTATATGTGAAAGAGGAACACATCGATGAGGTCATCGGCCTGCTGCAAAAGCACCTGGAGGGCCGGGCAGAGGTCTACAGGATACAGGAACTCATCGCACAGCACTTCTTCGGGCAGGAGGAACCATCAAGCGCGTTTCTGGGCCGGGTCGGCAATGTGGTGATCCTACCCTACAAGGGAGAGACTGTCTGGTGGTATGAGGCGGGCGTATTTGAGATGCGCTTCCTGGGCCATCATGGCGGCCTGCTGCCCGAAGAGATGGAGATCCCACTGCTGCTATTGCCGTTGTAAGGTCGGTCTCCATCTCCCCATCACTCGTAGCGCAGCACCTCCAGCGGGCGCACGCGTACCGCGCGCCAGGCCACCAGGGCTGAGGTGACCATGGCCAGCAGGGCGGCGACGACGATCAGGGCGACGACGATCAAGCCGCTGACATCGAAGGTGGTCTTGAAGTAGAAACGACCCAGCAGGTTCGTGGCCAGCGCGACCAGCAACATGGCTAGCAGCGCGCCGGTCCCGCCGACAATGCAGTTCTCTACCACCACCTCGCTCAAAATCGACCTGCTGGTATAGCCGACCGATTTGAGGATGCCCAGCTCGCGCCGCCGCTCCAGCATGGCCAGCGCGACGGCATTGGCAATGATGATGATGCCCGCGAACAGCGAGAGCGAGGCGATAGCCGTCAGGGTCAGCAACATGTAGCCCAGGATCTGATTGATGAAATCACCAATACTCGCCAGATTGAACACGGCGGCATTGGGCGCGAGGCTGCCGATGGTATTCACGGCCTTGCCGACCTGTTTGCTATCGATCTTCATATAGAAGACATCCTGCCCCTGGCCAGCAGGGCTCAGAGAGCGCACCGTGTACGACGTGGCGAGTATCGACGCGAGGTGGTCGATGTCGAAGCCGCGGCCCTGGTAGAGACCAACCACATGCACTGTCTTCAGCGTCTTGCCATCGGCGCTTATAAAAGTAATCGTGCTGCCAACCCCGATGTGACCCTTGAGGGGAGCAGTATTGGCAAGCTGCGAGGGGATCAGCACGTTGTCCGTGCCGGCATCACCGGCATTCAGATTACGCCCAGCAGTGATGCGTAGGTGTGTGGTTGGCGGGAACTGGTTGTGTCCGACATCGTAGCCTTCCATAGCGCTCAGCAAGGACAACGCCTCATCTCGGCCCAGATTTCCGGACGAGCGCTGAGTGTTTTTGCCGGGTGGGAGCAGAATTTGCACCGGCACATTATCAATCGTCAGCGGCGTCACCTGCGCGATTACCGAATGCTGCTCGCGCGACAGGCCAGGAATACTGCCCAGCTTCGCCTGCACCTTCTGGGCCTGGTCGCTCCTGGCGATAGTGATGACGTTGTAGGTCAGATTGTTGGCAATCGCGGCATTGATCTTATCGCGCAGGTCCTGACCCAGCACCAGAATCAGGCCGATAGTGAAGATGCCCACGAACAACGCCAGCATCGTCGTCGTCGTGCGCGCGCGCTGGCGGCCGATATTGCGCAGCGCAATCTTGACATTCGCCTTCCAGGCGCGCGGCAGGAAGACCACAAAGAAACTCAGCACCGTCACCGCCAGCACGATGATCCCGAAGACCGGCAGCGTCAGGGTCAGCAGCCCGGCCAGCAACAGGCCCCCAACGAACAGGGCCAGGAAGCTGATTGTCAGATGCTCTGGCACGGGCAGCACACTGATCAGGAAGACCACGAGGCCAAAGAAGAGGCTCAACAGCCCCAGGAAGATAAACGCGCCATACACGGCACTCACGCCCAGCATCACATCATTGTTCAGAATGACAATCGCCAGGATGCAGAACAGCACCGAGAGCAGCAGCAACATCCCTATTGTCAGAATGACGCTGCCAGCGCCCCGGCCCTCTGGCAGTTCGCGCAGCACGTTCAATGGACGAATATTCGCCGCCTGCACGATGGGCAGCAGGCCAAAGATCAAGGCCGAGAGCACGCCTATCAACACGCCTCCGGCAATCGTCAACGGATCGAGCACAAACGGGATATTCAGGTCGAAGGACTGCACGATAAGCAGGCGCACAAGCGCGCTCACGCCAATTGCCGCCGTCGCGCCTGCAATGCCGCCCATGAGACCCAGCAGGCCAGCCTCCAGGCCGAAGAGCGCGTAGAGATCGAAGCGCCGGTAGCCAGTCGTCTTGAGCATGGCGATCTCGGTGCGGCGGCGCGAGAGCAGGACCTGCATGGTGTTCACGATGCCGACGCCGCCGATCAACAGGGCCAGCAGGCCCGCGATCTCCAGGAACTTGCGAATGAAGTCGATTTGCTCTTGATTGGCTTTTAAAGCATCGGTGGTGGTCCGTGTGGTGGCGTTGAAGAAGTGGGACTGCACGGCCTTGACCGCGCGGTCCGTGTGCGCCTGGTCAACCGTCGCGAGGTAGATCGTATCGTACGCTAGCGGCGCCTGCGGGTCGGCCGCCTGGTACGCCGGCAGAGCCACGAGCATGCTGCTGCCAGCCTGCACAAAGACACCGGAGTTCGCGGCTACGCCCACGATCCTGACGTTAAGGGTGCGCCCGCTGCCGGTCCCGGTCTGCCCACCAGCGAACACGGTAAGGGTATCACCGACCTGTTTGTGGTACTGGTCGACAAAGGATTGCGTGACAATCACCTGGTTGCCCGTGACCAGCGTCTTGACAGTTCCGTTCGCGGGAGTCGTAAAGGTAGGCAGCGTCACCACCGGGTAGGTGCCGGGATCGATGACCTGCAAGGTAAAGGTCTGGGTGAGCGAGGCCGAGAGGCTGGTCGAGCCGGTGACGTTAATCAGAGGGGTATAGGCGCTAATCGTCCCATCATGCTTGAGCTGCGCGAAGAAGGGCAGGTCGCTCTGCTTGAATGGCTGGCTGATCGACGAGACGGCGATATCGCCGCCGTTGGCATCGCGCACATTGCCGGTGAAGGCGTTATTGATCATCAGCCCCACCAGTTGCAGGGCCACAATGGCCATCACGCCGACGGCGACACAGAATATGGCCAGTATCGTGCGCTGTCCGCCACGCAGCAGCGAGCGGCTGGTGTAGTTAAAGTAGATGGCGGCCTTCATGGCTGGACGTTCCTCTCGCCGGTTACATCGATTGAGGCGATGAGACCGTCCACGATACGAATGGCGCGGTCGGCGCGCGAGGCCACCAGCGGATCATGGGTAGCAATGATAAAGGTCTTGCCGGTCTGCTGGCGCAGGTGGGCAATGAGCTGAAGGATGTTTTCGCCGTTTTTGGCATCGAGATTGCCGGTCGGCTCGTCGGCGATCACGATGGCCGGGTCGGTGGCCAGGGCGCGCGCGATGGCCACGCGCTGCTGCTCGCCGCCCGAAAGCTGGTTGGGGCGATGCCCCAGGCGGTGCGAGAGGCCCACGAGTTCCAGCAATTCGCGGGCGCGCGCCGCGGGCGAGCCGGGATGCTTGCCGACGTAGAGCGGCACCTCGACATTCTCCTGGGCCGTCAACGTGGGGATCAGGTTGAAGGCCTGGAAGACCATGCCAATCTTGTGATTGCGCACCGTCGCCAGCCTGCCCTCGCTCATATGCGTGATATCGATGCCATCGATAAGCACCGCGCCGCTGGTGGGGTTATCTAACCCCGCGATAATGCCCAGCAGGGTACTTTTGCCGGAGCCGGAGGGTCCCACGATGGAGATAAATTCCCCGCTCATAATCTGAAAACTGATGCCTTTGAGAATATCGATGCGCTCGCGACCCAATGGCAGACTTTTGGTAATGTCGCATATATCCATCACAACGCTGCGATCTTGCTGCTGTGTACCTATCTCTGATGCAAATGTCTCTGCTGAAGCGCTTTCTAAGCTGGTAGCTTCTTCCATTTTCCCGCGTTTCCTTCACACAAACAAACATGCCGTTTTGCGTTCCTCTTGTGGCAACAAAAAAATAGGGGGTGAGAATTCCCAGCATGTGTATATATAGCGTACAGCAAAGCGCAGGCTGCGAGCAATAGAGAAAAATATGGGATAGGCAACGCACAGTAACTATGCTATACTTCACAGCAACAAACGTATGGCGGTACACGTTGTATTTTATGCATACTTCATTACGGATATGCGTATTTTTTACAGATATATCTCCCACCCCTGTCCGCTCGCGCGGCCTCTCGTTCGTGCCGTGCGTAGCGGTGGCCGCGTGAGCGGACAGGGGCGGGGCAGCAAGAGCGAGGGGAACTATCAGTTATGCGGCGAGGAACACTATCAGCCCTCCTATTCATACTCCTGATCGCGGCATGCGCGGCCTATATCGACTGGCCCACCAACCCCGGTCTGCATATCGGCTGGCTCGGCATCAACAACCAATTATCGATCCATGAGGGACTTGACCTCCAGGGAGGCGTGCGCGTCCTTCTGGTCCCTGACCCCAAACAGAACTACACGCAGCAGCAGGTCGATGATAATATCGACGCGGCGCGCAACCTGATCGAGCAGCGCGTAAACGGCGGCCTGGGCGTGAGCGAGCCAAGTATTCGCGTGCAGCAAAACGGGAACCAGAAGAGTATCTCTGTGGAGCTGCCAGGCCTGAACAATGGAAACCAGGATACTGCCATCAGATCGCTGCTCCGCTCCGGGGTGCTTGAATTCTGGAACACAGGCTCTCAGCCCGTGACAGAAGGCACCGCCTTCGATCCAAGCCAGTTCACGCAATATAATCCTGGCGGCCCCCAGTTCACGGGCAAGGATCTTGACCCATCACAGCTCGCAGTAAGCACGGACCCTCAGACGGGGCAGCTACAGATCAACTTCGCTATGCAGGGTTCCGCAGTCTCACGGTTTGGCGCTTTCACCCAGAAGAATGTCGGGAACTATATGATCATCACCCTGGACAGGCAGGTTATCCAGGCAGCTGTGATTAATGGCGCGATCAACGGCCCCGGTGTCATCACAGGGCGCTTCACGCCCACCCAGGCACAAGATATCGTGACCCTGCTACGTTATGGCTCGCTGCCGATCTCCTTCACCATCGCCAGTTCAGAGACGATTGACCCGACCCTGGGCGCGGACTCGATCAGGAAGAGCCTGATCGCAGCGGCTATTGGCTTGAGTATGGTCATCCTGTTTATGCTGCTGTACTATCGCCTGCCGGGCCTGTTGGCCGACCTCGCGCTGATTCTCTACGCCTGCCTGACACTCGCCGTCTTTAAGCTGATCGGCGTGACACTGACACTGGCCGGTATCGCCGGGTTCGTGCTCTCGATCGGTATGGCCGTCGATGCGAACATCCTCATTTTCGAACGCGTCAAGGAAGAGCTACGCGCGGGCAGATTGCTCTCTTCAGCCATCGACATCGGCTGGAGGCGCGCCTGGCCCTCTATTCGCGACTCCAACTTTTCGACGCTCATCACCTGCGCGGTGCTGTATACCTTCGGCAACAACTTTGGCGCGACCATCATCTCAGGATTCGCCACTACCCTGTTCCTGGGCGTGCTGATCAGTATGTTTACCGCTATTGTCGTCACGCGCACCTTCCTGAACCTGCTGGTGCCAACAGGCGTGGTCAGTCATCCCGCACTGTTCGGGCTTCCTCCCGGTTCCATCACTACATCGTCGCCGTCGCTGGCACGGCGCAACAGCACGGTATAAGAGGAGTTAGTTGTGTTTAATCTTGTAGGAAAACGCTACCTGTTTCTGTTCATATCGCTGCTGATCATCGTTCCCGGCACGGCTTCGCTGATCTTCAAGGGTCTCAATGTTGGTATCGACTTTGCCGGGGGATCGAGCATCGACTTCCGCCCAGAACAGACAGTGACAGCTCTGGCCATCCAGAACGATCTGAAATCCCTGCCATTAAAAGACTTGCAGGTGACCCTCGGCAACCAAAAGACTGTGGGCGCTAAGCAAACCATCTGGGTCCGCCTGAACACGTCAATTGACACCAACGTACAGAAAACGGTCACCAAAGATCTGCAAACGAAGTACAAGAGTACGACGCTCTCCGTCATCTCTGAGGACTGGCCTATAGGACCAGGTGGCAAGCTGATCTCTATCATCATCGTCACGAACTTCCCCGCCGGTGTCACACCGACCATCAGCGATATTCAGACTGTACTCGCGAAGATCCCGGATACGTCGGACCCCTCGAAGGGGGCTCCGACGTCGGTGGCCACCGTACCACCGACGCCGGCAACGGTAACGGCAGGCGGAACTACCACGCCTACCGCGCACGCTACGCCCACAACTCGACCGACGGCCACACCTACTGCACACGCGACGGCTACCGCACACGCTACCGCGACGGCAGCCAGGGGTACAGCCACACCCGCCGCCACGCCTACCACGAGGAGCAACGTCAATAATCCTGCCAACATTCCGGTCAACGTGGTAGAGGTACACCAGGGACAGACCATCCAGACGATCGGGCTGCTCACAGCCACCACCGTCACTAATGACCTGCTGAATAAGATCAAGGCAAATATCCTTACTGGCAGCAAGACATATGTGCAAACGCTAGATACCTCGTCGGTTCAGGGTTCGGTGGCGGCAGACACCCAACGTAACTCGTTCCTCGCCGTGCTGGCGGCCTCGGTCCTGATCCTGCTCTACGTCTGGTTCTCGTTCCGCAAGGTGTCAAAACCCTGGCGCTACGGGGCCTGCGCAATCATCGCGCTCCTGCACGATGTGCTGGTGGTGGTCGGCGTCTTCTCGATCCTGGGCTGGATCTCGATCCTGGGCTGGACCCCGGCTATACAAGTCGATGCGCTCTTCATCACAGCTCTGTTGACGGTCGTGGGTTTCTCCGTCCATGATACGATTGTGGTGTTTGACCGTATTCGCGAGAATATGCAGCGCCGCACCTCCGAGACCTTCGATCAGGTGGTGAATGCCAGCCTTGTGCAAACAATGGCGCGCTCGCTGAATACCTCGCTCACCGTCATCGTGACACTCAGCGCTCTCACGCTCTTCGGCGGTCTCTCTATCCGCCAGTTCACGGGCGCGCTGCTGCTGGGTATCATCAGCGGAACCTACTCCTCCATCTTCAACGCCAGTATGCTACTGGTGATGTGGGAGAAGGGCGAACTGGGGCTGAATCGCTTCAGGCGCAACGAGCGCTCCCCCGATGGCCGCTCAAGCAGCCGCAAGGACCGCGAGCTGGCACGCACACGCGGCTAATAGTGCCGTCCTAACACACGTGATGACCCGTAGCGCGTGGCTTGCCCGCCGTCCCCATAGTCGCAG
>JALYVR010000172.1 GCA_030853145.1 Chloroflexota bacterium
ATCCTCCATTGTGCGCCTGCCTCATCGCCTCCTCGGTGATCACGTAGAAGAAGGGTACAATCATAAGCAGGGTCAGGAGTGCGCACACAGCGAACGCAACGCGCAGTCCGAACACCTGAGCCAGCAATCCTCCCAAAAGCGGACCTACGGCGGCCAGTCCTTCCCCCAAAAAGCGGTACGCGGCATTCACGCGGCCCTGCAACGCTGTAGGCACCACGCGGCCCAGTAAGGAGGCGGCCGCGATAGTCCACATGGGACCGACAATGCCGCCGAGCAGCGCGGCTCCCCCAATGATCCAGGCGTTGGTTGTCAGGGCGGGCGCCGCGAACATGGCGGCATTGCCCAGGATATTGAGGCCGATGGCCCAGCGGCGACCCAGCCAGCGTTGCACGGGGATTGCCAGCAGGGCACCGACAACGCCACCGGCCCCTTCGCCCATCAAGAGGATGCCGTAGCTAAAGGGCGTCAGGCCCACCGGCCCCGGTGCAACCGCATAGAGCACCAGAATAGCCACGTAGCCGCTCCAACAGGCATTGATCACCGCCGCCATCAGGCCGATCACCCAGAGCATCCGCTGACGCCCCAGAAAGCGCAGGCCGTCAAGGACCTCGATCATGATATGGCGCTTGACCAGGCGCGAGGGGAGAAAGATACCGCGCAGGAACAACAGCGCCAGCAACGCTGCCAGCGCGCACCCTTCGCCGATCCCCATAGTAAGCGCAACTCCCATACTGGCGATTACACCACCAAAGGGCAAGGCCAGCAACGAAATGAGATTTTGCACGCTGACCAGCCAGGTATTGGCCCTCTCAAGCCTGGCCGGGGGAACTACCATGGGTACAATGGCGGCGAACGCGGGTTCCTGCAAGGTCTGCGTCATGCCAAGCATAAGCGCAACACCATACAGCAGGGGTAAGCTGACGTAGCCGGTGAGCGCTGATAGCCACGCGAGGGCGAACATGCTCAGGCGCAGCACCGTCATCATAAGCAACAGGCGCCGGCGATCATAACGGTCCACGAGAGCGCCGGCAAACAGGCCGAACATAAACGTAGGAATGGTCAAAGCAAAGGTAACGCCAGCCACCAGCACCGGTGAGCGGGTCAGGTGACTGGCGAAGAGCGAAAGCAGCAACTGCATCACCTGGTAGACGAAGTAGCTCGCCACCGACGCCGTCCAGAGCGCCTGGAAGCCTGCCATAGCCGTAGCAGAGGGTTGGTGTTTTTCCTGGTGTGCCATTGATAGTGTTCTCCGGTTGCTTCAAAACACAGTCACAGGACATAATCGTCCCAGACTGCACGTTTCCTCAAGGCAATGAATAGAGGAGGCAGCACTCCAGAGGACAGACACCACGGATGAGTAGAATATGACGTGTGAGCAACGATGGAGCTAACAAGAGGCGCAAACATACACAACCTACGATCCCTCTCAATGAGCATTCGAGGTCAGATGGCGGGGGATACACCCCTGCAATGTGTATGCTGGCTCGATGTAGCTGCTGCACCCTCTACCATACCGGGTGTCACTGGAGGCTACACCATGCGGAGAACAAGATGAGGATTCACCTCATAGCGTCTGTTTTTCCTTCTTTGAGATCATGATATTGATGTGCTCACTGGGAGCAAGAATAGTATATCATACTACGATAGCGTCGCTGTTTTGTCGCTAGGGGATCGTGTCCAAGAGGAGTTGCCTCAGTGTCTCATGGAGAACGGGATGACCCGCAGCCAGGAGTCTGGGCATCGACGAATGGTATGGAGAGCCAGTCAGGTCTGTGACAAGGACTCCTGCCTCTTGCGCAATACAGGTTCCTGCAAGCTGATCCTCGCGTTCGGAATCGAGGCTCACTAGCGCGGCAATGCGTCCCTCCGCAAGCAAACACCAATCCAGAGATGGTGCCCAATTGGTGACTACACGTTTGACCCGGTCTTGTAGCACCTGCTGAACTGCTTTGGATAGATCAGCAAGAGCCAGATATCCCTGGATAGATGCAATGACGGCACGTTGAAGGTCACTGGTGGCGTTACAGGTGAGTACTGTATTGTTGCGCCAGGCCCCTTTTCCATGATAGGCTCGCCAAAGAGTATCAGTCATCGGCTGATACACCACTCCCAACAAGGTCTCTTGCCTGTGAGTAAGGGCAATGGACACACCAAACTGGGGAATGCCTCCCACGAAATTGTTCGTGCCGTCAAGCGGATCAACGACCCACGTGTACTCTGTCTCCTCTCCAAGTAACCCTTGTTCTTCAGAAAAGATGCTGAAGTGAGGATGGAAGGCGCGAAGGACAGCACAGATGGTTTTCTCGGCAGCCAAATCAGCCTCTGTAACGATGTCAGCACCTTGCTTTTCCTGAACGGTGAGGGGTTGTCCAAAATAGCTGCGGAGGATGGCTCCCCCCGCTTGTGCAGCATGGCAAGCTGCGATTATTACTTCTTCTTCTTGCATGGATACCTTCTTTCTCCCCTGAGTGAGTGTCTTGAGGCCAATGATCAATGATGAGGTCACATCGCGTGCAGTCCAGCGTTCAAAGAACATGGTCAGGATGAGATCCGTACAATGGTATCATATCCCACAAGTAATCCCCAGAAGCAAATGCCGATGAACAAGTCAATGAAGCTGGCAATATTATCGTAATTCTCGATCATTTTCCGCTGAAACTTGTTACACACCGCTCTCACTCGCACAATGAAAAAGCGCGAAGCTACACAAATGACGCTCGCTTGATGTATGATATCTTCTAGAGTGAGTTTTCGTGAGTCTTTCAAAGAATCGAGGAGACCGCCTAAGTATGAGCGACATATTACAGTGGGTAAAGGCCGTGCTTTCGACGACCGCGCCTCGCTGGTTGAGCCTGACTGAGAGCCTTCCCGCCGACCTGCTCACCAGGAAGCCGGCGCCCAATGAATGGTCGGCCGTGGATTGTTTGCAGCACCTGCTCGACACGGAACAGCGGGTGTTTCCTGTACGCATGCGAGCATTGCTGGCAGGTGAGAAGGATATCCCGGCCTTCGATCCTGATACACAGGGAACGCACGACACCGCGCGCACGCCAGCGCAACTGGCGGCCGAATTCGCACGATACCGCGAGGCCAACCTGGCGAACCTGGAGCATGTGACCGAGAGCGACCTGACACACACGGCCCGCCACAGCGAGCTGGGAGCCGTCACGCTGGGTGAACTGCTGCACGAATGGGCGGCGCACGACCTGATGCATACGGTGCAGGCCGAGCGCGCCCTGATGCAACCCTTCATCCTGGCATGTGGACCGTGGCAATCATATTTCAGCGATCACGATGCGCGCAATAGATAATATGTAAAGGGCATCCCTCGCGGGTGTCCTCTGACTGTAGGGTACTCTCCGGCCATCCATGTCCTCTGATCATACACAAGGAGAAGAAAAAGAGCATGCAAGATACACCTGAAAGAGCCACGCCTGATGAGCCGCGTTCGGGAGCTGACCTGTTCTTTCAAGCAGCCCTCCGTTATGGATACCAGTACGTCTTCGGCAATCCCGGTACGACCGAGGCCGCGTTCATGGATGCCCTGGTGCGCTACCCCGACCTGCGCTTTATCCTGTGCCTACATGAGAACGTCGCGACCGGCGCCGCCGACGGGGTAGCGCGCCTCACGGGGAGACCGGCCCTGGTGAACCTGCATCTCGCGCCGGGACTGTCGAATGGCCTGGCGAACATCCACAACGCGCGGCGTGCGCGTGTGCCAATGGTGGTGACGGTCGGCCAGCACGACACCCGCCACCTGCTGGAGGACTCGCCGCTGCATGGAGACATCGAGGGCATCTCGCGCGGAGTATGCAAATGGATATGGACCGTGCAGGACGCTGGCGAGCTGGCCGCCGCCCTGCACCGCGCCACCATGTTGGCCATGCAGCCGCCGCAGGGGCCGGTCTGCCTGATCTTGCCCACGAATATCCTGACAGCCCTCCCGCGCACACCGGCCGGCGCTATCCCCAGCATCCCAGCGCTCCAGCTTCCCGAACGAGGCCCAGCCTCCGCAGGGAGTATCGCGCGCGCAGCAGAGATGTTACGCGCCGCCCGGCACCCCGTGATCCTCATCGGGGATACCACACCCGCTGGCCTGGAGCATATCCGTACTCTGGCGACCCTCAGTGGCGCGCAATTGATCCATGATACCTTCCCCCGGCGCGTGGATGGTCGCACGCCCGGCAGCACACGGCTCCCCTACTTTCCAGCCCAGCGCCGCCAGGTACTGAGCGAGGCCGATGTGCTCTTCCTGGTCGGTGTGGGCGGCTTCACTACCCTTTTCCTGTATGCCAATGACCCCGCTCCCATCATCGCCGCCACTACGCAGGTCATCCATCTTGATGACGAGGCCGATGAGCTGGGGAAGAACGCGCGTGACAGCCTGCCACTGTATGGCGATATCCCAGCGAGCCTGGCATTGCTCGTGAGCGCGCTACAAGAGCGCCTGCCGGAGACCGGACAGGAGAAGATCGACGCCGCGCACACTGCGAGAGCCTCCCAACCCCCAGCGCAGACCCCTGCTGAAACCGACCTGCTGGGGATGGTTATGCGAACGGTGAACCGTTTCTTGCCGGAGGGCGCGATTCTTGTTGATGAGGCTATCACATCGGGGCCGACTGTGGTCACTGAACTACTGGACGCTGGCAACGCTGTACACACCCACCTGACCAGTCGCGGAGGAGCGTTGGGAGCCGCGCTGCCCCTATCAATTGGAGCGCAGCTTGGCGCGCCAGGGCGGCAGGTCGTCGCCGTGGTCGGCGATGGCTCCGCCATGTACGCGATTCAGGCTCTATGGAGCACTGCCCACTACAAGCTACCGATCCTGACGATCATCTGCAATAACGGCAGCTACGACATCATCAAACTGGAGATCCTCCGCCTGCAAGCCACCCTTGCGCGCGAGGAGAGAACGGCACTGAACGCAGTGGCGGGCTTCGACGAGCCGCGAATTGATTTCGCGCATCTCGCTCAGGGGCTGGGCGTCCATAGTTGGAGCGTGCGCGAGATGGCCGATATCGAGCCGGCGGTGAAGGCCGCACTTGAGACATGCAGCAGTGGCTCGCCTGCATTGATAGATGTACATATCCAAAGCCACTTTATGTAAAGACAGATCCCTACATAAAAGATGTATACTTTAAATGCGAGGATGGTATACACCATCCTTCAAAATCGATCTGGTGAAAGGCATGGCAAGTGAAGGAGCAAAGTTCAAGCCAACCCCCTGTGGTATCTGACATTCCAGAAAACGGCTCACCAGCAAGCACACACACGCACCCGTGGCACATGTCTCTGCGCTCCGAGGCGTTTGCCACCCAAAGCATCGGTTGGATACTCCAGGGCGGTGTCATGCTCAGCGCGGCTATCATTGTGCTGGGTATCATTCTGCTTCCCCTGCGGCCAGGGGGACTTTCGCCGCAGCGGGTACTTGCCTTCCCCGATACATTGGGTCAGGTTGCAGTAGGTTTGCTGGTGCTGCGCCCACAGGCAGTGATTACGCTTGGTCTGCTGTTGCTGATTGCGACCCCGATCGTGCGCGTGGCCACCTCAATTCTGGTCTTCGCTTTTGAGCGGGATCGCAAATATGTTGTCATCACCTCCGGCGTGCTGGCTATTCTACTATTGAGCCTGTTCTTGAGCGGAAAAAGCCCAGCCAATGCCTCCCACATAGATATACAACAGTTTCACTTCTCGCTGGTCACTGTGCTGCTGATTTTCGCTGGCTCGATTGTCGCGGGCATCCTTGGTTCGCTGGTCGGTCTGGGGGGAGGGATACTGATTGTGCCTTTACTGACCCTGGCCTTCGGCTTGCCCATCTCCTTTGCCATTGGGGCCAGCATCATCTCTGTCATAGCCACCTCCAGCGGTGCGGCTGCCGCCTATGTGCGCGATCATCTGACCAATATGCGGGTCGGCATGTTTCTTGAACTGGCGACCACGATTGGAGCTATCTGCGGCGCATTTCTGGCGGGCTTCCTGGCTCCTAACCTGCTTTCGGTCATCTTCGGCATCATCCTCTTGATTTCGGCCGCGCCCCTGGTCTTCAAAATTGGAGAGGAACTGCCCCAGGGAGTCAAAAATGATCGCTGGGCTACCTGGCTGCACCTCGCCAGTACCTACCCGGATCACCACCTGGGGCGGGATGTTGCCTACCAGGTCACACGCACGCCACTTGGCCTGGCGATGATGTATGTTGCCGGCCTCATCTCAGGGCTGCTTGGCATCGGCAGCGGCACATTCAAGGTGGTAGCGATGGATACCCTGATGCGGCTGCCGCTCAAGGTGTCAACGACCACCAGCAATTTTATGATCGGCGTCACCGCCGCCGCCAGCGCAGGCATCTACTTCTCGCGCGGCGCTATTCCCCCGCTCGTCGTCGCGCCTGTGGCACTTGGCATCCTGCTGGGGGCCTTGATCGGTGCGCGTTTGCTCCTGCACCTCAGCAACAAAACGCTACGCCTGGTCTTCCTGCCAGTCATCGCGGCCGCCGCGCTTGAAATGATTATCCATGGCTTCAGGCCTGGGGCCTTTTAGAAAGAGATCACACATGCCGCCCATTCGACTCGTTGAAATCCATCCTATTCTGGTGCATTTTCCTATCGCACTCTTAATTGTCGCTGTTCTGCTGGACTTCCTGGCGCTATTTCTACGGCGCGCGCATCTCGTGGAGGCCGCTACGTGGTGCCTGGGCTTCGGCGCACTAGGCTTACTCGCGGCAGAATTATCAGGGAACCTGATCGAGGATCATGTGAATAGGGCGCTGGCCGGGAACCTACTTGAACTGCACAAGACATTTGCGCTCACAACCGTGTTTACGTTCTGCACACTTTTTGTTCTGCGCATCGTATGGCTCTCCCCGCATATTTTATCGGCGCTACGCCCATCCATTCCAGCAACGGCCAGCCTCGAACGCTCTTTACTCGCGGTGCTGCCTATCCTTGGGAAAACTTCGCCTCTCCTGATCAGCCTTTACCTGCTAGCCAGTCTGGCAGGCCTGGTCTTCCTCTCAATCACCGGCTTTCTCGGCGGTTCGATGGTCTACGATCATGGCGTTGGTATGCCATCAGGAAGTATTCCCTTTATGGTTGGTAGACTTTTACTGTGTGTACGGATATAATGATATTACACTGTTAAAAACGCAGTAGCGGTCAGCGAATTCTGGTGGGAGGTACAGAGACCAAAGATCGCGGCTATAAGCTGCGCTGTTATCAGCAGTGTCCCAGCATCCAAGAATATGTTCTAATCAATACGCAGGTCCAGCGTGTCGAGATCTACCGCCGCCAGGTTAGCGACACCTGGCAGTATCAAAGCTACGAAAGCGGGCAAGATGTGACGCTGGAGAGGCTAGATATCCACTTCCCCATGAGCGCGCTCTATGACGGATTGCGTATTCCCAGCGAACAACCTGAAGCCAGGTAGCTGGCTTCAGGTTTTATCCCACCCATGAGAATCCTTCTTGGCCGGACGAAAAGTCGGCACACAGGTGAAATACCCTCCCCTCTCCGAGTCACGCCCGCACCTTGCGAAACACAAGGAGATATTGTATAGTTGTTTTTAACTTATCGCGCACCCACTACACTTTTTAAGTGTGTTATAACATCTCAGCAGCCCTGATATAACATGTTAGGAGGAAGCGCTGTGCTACTTCTCCAGGATATCACGGTGACCTATCAACAGAGCGAACCGGCAGTTGCGGGAGTTTCGTTGGAAGTGCCGGATAAAACGGTGGTCGCCTTACTGGGAGCCAATGGGGCCGGCAAAACGACGATTCTGCGGGGCATCTCCGGCCTATTGAACTTTCACCAGGCCCGTGTCACCGGCGGCACGATCCTTTTCAATGGTGAGCGCATCGACAGGTTAAGCGCCACCCAGATCGTCCAGCGCGGCATCTCCCAGGTGCTTGAGGGGCGCCGGCTCTTTGCCGACCTCACCGTCGATGAGAATCTACACACGGGAGCCATTGCCTGTCGTGACCAGGCTGCGGTACGCCAGTCCTACGGGCGCGTGATGGACCTCTTCCCGGTGCTGCGTGAGCGCCGCAAGAGCATTGCCGGCTACCTCTCAGGCGGCGAACAGCAGATGGCGGCTATCGGACGTGGCCTGATGGCCAATCCCAGGCTGTTGTTGTTGGACGAACCCTCTCTCGGGCTGGCTCCTTTTATGGTGCAGCAGATACGCGCCATTATCAGCGAGATCAACGCCAGCGGCACAGCCGTGTTGCTGGTAGAGCAAAACGCGCAGATGGCGCTCTCCATCGCGCACCACGGCTACGTCCTGGAGACCGGCAAAATCGTCATGGACCGGCCGGCCGCTGAACTCCTACAGGATGAAGGCATACGCAAGTTCTACCTGGGCCTGCACGAAGAAGGAAAGCACGAAAATATCGCCATGCTGCGCCGGCAACGGCCCGCGAGGAGG
>JALYVR010000173.1 GCA_030853145.1 Chloroflexota bacterium
ATTAATCTCTCTTCCAGGAAAAGAACCGAACCTCTTTGTTTGCCAGTATACCATTCAACTCTGCCTGAGATGGTCAGCCAAGTGGCGAGAATAGCCGACACATTGGCTGCTATAGCTCTACCAGATGGTAACGAGATATGGGTAAGAATACATGCCTATTCGTTGCTCTGATTATTATCCTCTACCCAACATCTTGCGCAAAAGTTCCTCACTATTCTGTTGTAAACTCTGAAATGATACTAATAAGGCGTAATCGCCAGATATTGACCAGATTGATAGCCGCGTCTCGTTCCGCGCTTGGCGGAACAACCCCAGGCAACCGTTGTAGAAAACTCACAAATGCCCCAATCACTTCCTCGACCTCTTCCGGTGTGAGAGGAAGCGCTATGTCACCCTTCACGGCTAATTGTGTGTGTAACTTCTCTGCGACAGGGGAAAGGATGTTAATACGTTTTTTCCGTTGCGGTGTTGGCGGAAGAGACTCTAAGTACGTGACATAGCCGGTAATGACACTGGCAATCCCTAGCAAATCATCAGTATGAAACGGCACCTCTGGAAGCGGTACATTTGCCTTATGTTCACTCATGTGCTTTTCCCTCTTCTTCCAAAACGCAGCCAGGAAGCTGTACAAAGCGAATAGCACGATCATAGCGCGCATAGGCCCAATACGAAAGCCGTATTACTGTCTGCATGGCCTCTTGTGGCGTCGGTGTTGATTGTCCTGCTACCCCTTGTACATAGACCGTGTAATAGCGATGAAACGTCTCTTGATTCATGGATATACAATATGTTTCTGTGTGTCCATGCCATATGCGACCATTCCAGGTCAGGGTAGTATCCATAACGTTTCCTCTCTCTCTATTCCTCTCCTATCACCTGAATAGAGCCTGTAAACGGAATGCCTGTCATGGTTCCTACTGTAGCGCGTGCCATCCTGGCATGTGCAGCAGAAACCGCTAACCCATGATTGATACTCCATACGACAATAGCAGGAACCCCCGCCACCTGTGCCACGTCAGCCCACAAGAGCCTATGATCGTGAAGATACTCAGGAAATGAGTACGAAGGCAAGGCAGGAAAGACGTGTGTATCCTGCTTGACTATATCGGGCCAGTGTGGCATATCATGACCTCTCAGACGAAAAAGAGTCACGAGGAGTCATGATAATTGTATGGGCGTCCTCTTGTCCAAACTCCTGTACCAGGAGATCTATCGTTTCCCAAGCGCCTCGTATAGCGTCAATCAATTGTGCTGTCTTTTCTGTGGTACCCATCACATGCTTGATAACCTCTAGAACCGCGTCCCGTTGTGGGTTATCAGGAATGGATACGAGCGTTTCAGCAACAATGCTCATGGCTTGCTCATGACCCACACATGCCGCTAACGTTTCTCGACTTTCTTCTATGTGCTCCATACGGGCGGTGATAAACTGATGTTTTGGTGTTCCGTATGCTAGCCCGGATAAGCCCCACTTTGCAGCCCTGTACTCGTTGGCGATTCTCTCCCGAAGTTGCGCTACTTCGCTTACTGGCATGATAAACGAGTCCTTTCCCTATGTGCCATTGTCAATAGGAGTTCGACAAACTATAATATGCACGATACGCCTAGTAACATTGTGGTTGAGATCGTCAGAAAAGTGAAGGACAAGTTTTGCCTATTATCATGTGTAACTCTAGTAGAACAGGATGATCTATGCCAGGAAGAGATGCAAAGCCAAGACCGCCAACAGCATTAGGACGGGCGCTAAAAATCTATAGAGAGCACCATAAGTTTACCCAGGAACAAATGGCAACCCTCCTAGACGAAGATCCACGACAAATACGCCGTTGGGAAAACGGCGAAACGCAGCTAACAGATATGCGAGAACTAAAGCGTATCGCAGATCGTTTAGGTATCCCATACAAGGACTTGGGTATAGCAGCCTCTCTCTACATTCCCGTTTCGCTTGAAGAGATCAATACAAGGGTTGACCGTATCTGGTCTTTGATTGATGAGGCCCGTATTGATGAGGCTTACGCCATTGCTGAAAACCTCACCCTAGAGGCAAGTCAACGCACAGGAACAAGCGATATACAAATGTTGCATACTCTTGCTCGTATGTATCATGCCGCTGCACATGCCGCCTCTCTCAGCTTAAAAACTGATGAAGTAGGACAAGTAATCTATTACTATCAACAAATGGAGTATTTCGCGCAGCAATTGAAAGATGATACACTCTTAAACATCGCTCTAGCATATCAGGGTGATATGCTACGGCGTAAAGGTGACATTCCGCACGCTATTGTTTGCCTTGAAAGAGCACGAAACACCACACCACAAGCAGATAAAGCAGCACGCGGGAACGGGCTACAGCTGTTAGCACGCGCCTATGTACAAGGCCAGAATCTAGATGGCTTTGACACAGCCATTAAAGAGGCAGAAGACCTGGCCTATGCAATCGACCAGCAAAATAACTCTGTTCGGCAATTCAACTTAGGCTATGTGTTCGAGGAATACGCAAAGAGTTATTGTAGATTGGGAAAAACGCGATTAGCCCTTGATTATGCCGAACGAGCGGAAAAGGCACGAATCCCCACAAAATCATCAGAAATACTGCTTAAAGTAGTGCGAGCAGAAATACTAGTACGTGATGGGGATGTACGTAACGCTGTACTACTAGCGGCAGAATCAGCGATTTATAGCCGAGAACATGGACATAATAGGCGCTTAGAGCGTATCTATGCTATCAAGCGATATATACATCAACAAGCTACAAAATATGGTAAAGCGGAATGGGAATTGAACGAAGCCCTAGAAGGGCCTAATGAGTATTAGAAGCAGGCATATAAACTCTATTATATCCTCCCTATTGGAAACTAGGTTTTTCTGATACAGAAGCAGAATCGCTCTATCAGCGGGTCCTGATGATCCGTGAACAGACGCTCGGCCTGAATAATCCTAAAACCCTTGCAACGCGCCAATCGTATGCAAATCTACGAGAGGCTATCAGGAGCAACACCCATGCCTCCACCCAAAGCTCGGAGCAAAACAAAAGGCCGTCTCCAACGGCGTCTTGAAAGTTATTCTGTGTGCAAAGCGATCAGGCCACAGAATCTACCAGTTTTCCCATGTTCAAATCGGTGTGAGTAAAACAACTCAAGCCGACAAGCAGTGCAGATACCGCTCACCTCAATATGGTCTTGTCGTATGCCTGCCGCTTTCAATTGAGCAACCAATGCTGCATTCAGATCAAGCAGATAGGAGCCATCTCCCTGCTGGGTGAAGTAGTGATCAGCCTGGTCGCCATACGACTCAGAAGTGCGAAAGATGTCCAGGACGTCCTGGCGTACCTGGAAATGGTGGCCACTGATGTTGGGAGAAATGCCAACGAGGATATCTTGTGGATTACTCCCAAATTCCCGCTGCATCGTTGTGACCATCTTGTTTGCAATCTGGTCTGCTGTGCCTCGCCAACCAGCATGGGCCAGTGCTATCACCTGATGAATCGGGTCAAAGTAACTGACTACCGAACAATCAGCGACGAACGCATACAAGCGGCCGTTCAGCATCACTATGAGCACGCACAAGCATTAGATGAGCTGGTGTAGCCTGTGGCACACATGCAGATCCTCAATTATTACGCTGACACAGGTGAGTGGCACCCAGCGACTCGGTTTTTCTCAAAAGAGCATAGAGCGCTGGTGAAGAGTGAAACAGAACGCATCAAACTCTACTGGACAAAAGGTGATCTCCTACAAGAGGGGATTGCCTGAGTTTATTTTAGTCTAAACAAGAATCTCTGTGCCATATGGAGCTTCTCCCTCTACTTCTCATCATTTCTATTTCATTGATACTAAACGCTGGGAATGGGATGATAGAGGCATTTTATCATAGCAGGCAAAAAAGAGATATTTTTCCCCTGGGCAGGGTGGCATGGATGGGTATTCTTGTGCTATGTTTCTCTTACGAGAGACGACATTCAGCGGCGAAACAAAAGCGGGAAATACTTTCTGCAGTGCCAGCGACGCAAAAAGCGCGTGCCGAGGCATCTGGTGCCATCTCGTAGAACGTAAAATGTATGGAGGTCACTTATGGCGCAAATCTATGTCCCTGGCGATCCCCGCGTGCGCGAGCAGATCGAAGGCGGGGGCCTGCCGACCAGGCACTCGGAACCACGGAGGCACCGTGCGCGCAGGCCGCGCCGCTATGGGGTCATCGACCTGGTGGTATTCCTGGCAGTCGTGGCCGCGATCACCCTGCTCGTCCTGGCCGCCTCGCGCTGGAGCGCGCCGCTCACGCCCAATGTCTCGATTAATCTCTCACCGGCTGTGCTGCCCGCCTACGCCGGGTATTCGCTGCTGCGCATGTTGCTGGCTTACCTGCTCTCGCTGGCGTTTACGCTTATCTATGGGCATATCGCGGCCACCAACCGCCGGGCGGAACTGGTGATGACCCCCGTGTTGGATATTTTGCAGAGTATTCCTATTCTCTCGTTCCTGCCCGCTGTCACCATCGCGCTGGTGGCCGCCTTTCCGCATTCGAATGTCGGCCTTGAACTTGCCAGTGTGCTGCTTATTTTTACTAGCCAGGCGTGGAACATGACCTTCAGCTTCTACCACTCGTCAAAAACCCTGCCCGCCGACCTGCAGGAGGTCTCGACCGTCACTCGCCTGCGGCCCTGGCGGCGCTTCCTCATCCTGGAAGTCCCAGCATCCATGATCGGTCTTATATGGAACAGCATGATGAGCTGGGCCGGCGGCTGGTTCTTTCTCATGGCCTCTGAGCAGTTGACGCTGGGGAGCCGCTCCTTCCAACTCCCAGGGCTTGGTTCCTATCTCCAGGCCGCAGCCAATGCCGGCAATACTGGGGCGCTCCTGCTCGGCCTCGCCACGCTTGTGATCCTGATCGTGCTGCTTGATCTCCTCTTCTGGCGGCCCCTGGTGGCCTGGGCCGATAAGTTCAAGGTGGAACAGAGCAGCGGGGCCGATGCTCCGCGCTCGCCAGTGCTGAACGCTCTGCGGCGCTCGGCGCTGGTGGCGCTGGTCACCCGCCGGGTGTTCCGCCCCCTGGGACGTTTGCTAGCCCGCCTCCTTGACCGTTTGCAGCCCCTACCCGGTTCCGTGCCGTCAGCTTCGCAGGCTCTACCCCCTACGCGTGTGCCTTCGCTGTGGCGGATCGCCGGGTGGGTGCTGACCGGTCTGCTAGGCTTGCTGGTGCTCTTGGGACTGGTGTTCATGCTGCGGTTGCTTGTGCAGGTTCCTCTGGGAACGTGGGGGATGCTGTTGCTGGCGACTCTGGCTACCTGGCTGCGTACGGTGGCCGCTCTGCTGATCGGTGTGGCCTGGACGCTTCCGCTGGGGGTGGCCATTGGCCTCTCGCCGAAGTGGTCGCGTCGCCTGCAACCAGTGGTGCAGGTGGTCGCCTCTATCCCGGCCACCGCGCTCTTCCCGGTCCTGTTGCTGGCGCTGGTGAACCTGCCCGGCGGACTATCGGGGGCCTCGATCCTGCTTATGTTGCTGGGAACCCAGTGGTACATCCTCTTCAATGTGATCGCGGGCGCGATGGCCATCCCCAGCGACCTGCGCGAAGCCACCACCGTCTATCATGCTTCCGGCTGGCGCAAGTGGCGCACGCTCATTCTGCCTGGCGTCTTCCCCTACCTGGTGACAGGCCTGCTGACCGCGAGCGGCGGGGCCTGGAATGCCAGCATCGTCTCGGAGTATGTGCAGTTCAACGGCCACATCGCAAGCACCATTGGCCTGGGAGCCAGCATCGCTTCCGCGGCCGCCGCCAGCCCGGCGCCCAACTTTCCCGTGTTGCTGGCCGCCACGCTGCTCATGGCCGCCTTTGTCGTGCTGCTCAATCGCCTCGTCTGGAAGCGGCTCTATTCCCTGGCAGAGCGTCGCTTTACGTTAGCATAGGAGGGAACATTACGATGACGCTATTTGATCCGCCTCACGCGGGACAAGATGGAGCGGCCCCTGCCGCAGAAGTGCTGCTGGAGCTACACGCGTGCAGCAAGATCTACGGAGCGGAAGAGAAACGCCCAGGCAGGGCGCAGCCGCCCCTGGTGCTCGACAACATCCAGAACGAGATTCGCGAGGGCGAGTTCCTGGCGCTGCTCGGCCCATCGGGGTCCGGCAAGTCTACGTTGCTGCGTATCCTGGCCGGCTTACTGAAGCCGTCAAGCGGGCAGGTGCTCTTCAAGGGAGCGCCTCAGGCTGGCCCCAATCCGCACGTGGCCATCGTGTTCCAGTCCTTCGCGCTCTTCCCCTGGCTCAGCGTGCTGCAGAACGTGGAACTGGGTCTGGAGGCACAGCCGCTCACGACAACCCAGCGGCTCAAACGCGCGCTCTCTGCCATCGACCTGATCGGTCTGGACGGCTTCGAGGATGCCTATCCGAAAGAACTGTCAGGCGGCATGCGCCAGCGCGTCGGCTTCGCGCGCGCGCTGGTGGTTGAGCCGGAACTACTCTTTATGGACGAGCCGTTCAGCGCCCTCGATGTGCTGACATCGGCCAACCTGCGCAAAGAACTGCTCGGCCTATGGCGAACACAGAGCATGCCAACCAGAGCCATCCTGATGGTGACGCACAATATCGATGAAGCCGTGAGCATGGCGGACCGTATCCTGGTGCTGGGGGCCAATCCAGGGCGCATCCGCGTCGAACTGCCGGGCCTGCCAGTGGCCCAACGTGGCATACAAAACGAGGCGCACACCGCGCTGGTCGACCTGATCTACCGCATTATGACCAGCCCCCAGGCAGACATGGCGACGCTGCTCTCCACCAGTGCTCCGCAGGCGAAAACAGGACAGCTCACCGCTCCTACTCCACGTCCGTACCAGGTGTTGCCGCATGTCGCCATCGGCGATGTGACGGGCCTGGTTGAGCTGGTCCACGCTCGTGGAGAGCGCGAAGACCTCTATCAGCTCGGACGGCATCTGCACCTGGAGATCGATGACCTGTTCCCACTGGTGGAGGCGACTGATCTGCTTGGCCTGGCGGATACCGAAGAGGGCGACCTGGTACTGACCGAGGAGGGGAAGCACTTTGCCGAGGCTGGCGTCCTGGAAGAGAAACAGGTCTTCCGCAAGCAGGCCCTGGCCCACATCAGCATCCTGCGCGAGATCGTGCAAGCGCTGGGTGCTGCTCCGCGCCATCTCTTGCCGGAAGAGCACTTTGTGCAACTGCTGGAAGCCCATTTTGGCGAGCAAGAGGCACGCGTGCAGTTAGATACCGCCATTAACTGGGGACGTTACGCGGAACTGTTTGCTTTTCAAGAGGACCGGGGGATGTTCCGCTTGGAGGAAGAGAGCGAGGCAGCACGACCAGCATGAGGGAGTAAATACTTTCTATACTTTGTTATAGGGAGAAGGAGCAAAATTGCTCCCTGGTAGTTGCCTTTCTCACTTGTGAGGAGTGCTAGCTTTCTGTTTCTGCTACTTATTCCGGCCAGTTTTCTGCTGAACAGGTACTAAAAAGAGAGACAGGAGATATGACCATGAAGTGGCTAACCTGCCTCTGTCAATTTCAGGTATTTTCAAAGGCAGGCTCTGGCTTCGTCGAACTACGGCGTAAGCATCTTGAAAGCCAGGTGACGCCCCTTCTTCTGGCCGACAGCCAGCGCAAACCACAAGCCTAAAAGGGAGTCAACCACGCCGACCTGTTCGGGGCCGCCCAGGGAGACTGGTCGCAGGCCGGTGTCTGAAATCAACTGTTCGACGGTCGCGCGGGCGTCGCTGTCCGTTCCACAGTAGAAAAGGTCGGCGGGTGTGCCATCAAAGAGGGCATCGGCGAAGTTCTCCCAGCCGAGGGTGTTGAATGCGCGGTAGATGCTAGCGTGAGGGGTGTATTGTTGCAATGCGGCGAAGCTATTATGTGTACTGGCTCCCATCTTATTGGCCGTGTCGATAATAATCTTGCCGTCGAGCTGATCTGCGTATTGCACGATGGTTGCGTCCATTGCCGGGCCAGGAATAGCCAGCACCACTACGTCTGGATTAGTGGCGAGGGCCTCGGTGGTGGTATGAATCGCTGCGCGCTCGCCCAGATCGCTGCGCAGTTTATGCGCGTTCTCTCCATGGGGGGTGTTCACCCCAAAAATCACCTGCTCTCCAGCGGCGACCCACTTGCGTCCAAGTGCGCCTCCGATATTGCCTGCGCCAAGAACTACAATTTTTATCGCTGCCATGTTTTTCCTCCACATAGGTGTTATAGAAAATGGACTACTGGCCCATTCATCTATTATAGCAACATTTAGAAGCAGGCAATTATGCCCAGAACCGTATTCATGAGTTACCCCCAATTTTTCGAACGGGCGTTCGAGAGCCGTTCGATCCCCTTCTCAAGCGGGGTTGCAAGGGGCTGCAAGCCCTTTGCCGGGGGTGGCGGGGTGTCCCCGCCCCTTTTTCTTCTCTCTTCTCG
>JALYVR010000174.1 GCA_030853145.1 Chloroflexota bacterium
CCTTTATAGGTCAGCAGATGATGCCCTCTGGTGGCATTCCACACCTGCACCGTATGATCGTCGCCCGCCGAGGCGATGCGCCTGCCATCCGGCGACCAGGCAACATCAATCACCCCAAGATAGGTATGCCCGTTATAGGTCAGCAGCGGTTGTGAGAGCATAGTGCCGGTGGTATCGACGGTAGGCGAGGGAGTAATGCCGGGAGCTGGAGTCGCGTGCGAGGTTGCCGCCGGCACAGGACCAGAAGCACAGGCGCCCAGCAGCAGCAAAAGACAGCAACCCAACAGGGAAAGCCAGAAGCGAGACGCCAGCATACCAGGCAGGGCGCCTCTCCGCGAACTTGATTGTGTCATAACAAGGCCTTTCTTTACCAGAGTGAAATCACGTTCCCCGTAGCCGGCCGCTTGCGCGCCTGAGTTTGGTAGGCATTGCATCTCTCAAGCAACCTGAGCATGCAAGCGAAGCGGCCTGCGATAAGATATCATAGCCCGCGTCTAGCCTAACAGTGGGGATGTCTGGTGTCATTCGTCTAAAGACGTATTCCGCCTGAGTGTATTGCTTTGTCAAGCTTCATAGGATGGCCTAAGTGTAGTGGCCTCCCTTGCGGGGGCCATTCTACGAAGCTTGACAAAGCAGTATGCTCATCGCAGCAAGTGCAGCGCCCTGGCGCGGACGACGGCCCGCGTGCGGGTGTACACACCAAGCTTGCCGTAGATATGCTCAAGGTGTTTCTTTACCGTGCCAATACTGATCACCAGCCGGGCGGCAATCTCCCGGTTGCTGAGGCCCGCCGCGACACATGTCAGGACTTCCAGTTCGCGCTGGCTCAGCGACTCGAATATATCATGAGAGGCCTCTGGCGAGCCCTCAACTGGATCATCCGTTTGCACATCGGTGATAGGAGTTATCACCGACATGGATACATTCGTGAGAGACGAGGCCAGGGGATGGAGTGGCAAGCGACGTAGCAGAGTCAGGCCCTGGCTGTGGAGGTGGGTCGCTCCTGCTCGACCGGCCAGTTCGACTACGCGCTGAGCCAGCGCGCTCGCATCATCGAGCACGCCCTGCTCATAGGCAAAGTGGGCCTGGGTGATGAGCATATCAACGATATTGTAGGTGCCGTGATAGAGCGGCACGCTTGCAACAGCCGTCTCGGTATACGCGCGAGCATGGGCATAGTCACCCGCCGAGCGCGCGAGTTCCGCCTGAATATGCAGGTAGAAGCCATCGTGATCGGGGAAAGAGATATCCGACAGCAGGCGCAGCGACGAATGCAGATCGTCGTAGGCCTGCTGTCGTGCTCCCTCCAGGCGCTCGCACCAGCCGCGGATGAAGAGCGCCGAGGCCATCCTGACGGGATCGGCGGCTTCCTGGCTGTGGTACAAATACATGTCGGCAAAACGTAGGGCCGCCTGGCGTTCTCCGCGCATGAAGGCGATATACGCCAGCATGGCGAGCGCTTCCCAGAGGTAGATGGGGCCATGCAGTATCTCAGCAATCGCCTGGCACTCCTCCAGTGCCTGCCGCGCCTGCTCGAACTCCCCACGCGAGCACAGCAGACTGCCCAGCATTTTCAAGAAAAGCGCCTGGTGAAGCTGATCCTGGATAGCGCGACTGGCGTGAATGCCCCAACGCAGCAGTCGCTCACTCTCGCGTGTGTTCTCCAACGAGGGACTCAGATAGGCCAGGCTATCCAGCAGGTACACCACATGCTGGTAATCCTTCCGCTGCCAGGCCTCGGTCACCACGGCCAGCAAAAAATCCTGCTCGCGAGCCAGCAGCGAGATATCGTACTGGCAGCGCTCGACATAGGCCAGGGCATAGGCAAGAACATTACGGCGGGCGCGCTGGACTACATCCGGCTCAAGCTGCTCCAGGCGATCCAGCGCATGAGCGTAGAGCAACGGGTGAAGCTGGTAGCGTGTATCATACGCGGAAGACACATGGGGCATGGAGGAAATGATAATCGAATGTTGAGGAGCCAGTTCAAGCAGTGAGTGACGCAGAAACTGGCCAAGATCGGCAGCGGCGCTTGCCAGTTCGTCTGGCGCCACGATTGGCTGGTTGTCGGCAATGCCCATAGCTGTTTCAGGGCCAGAGATGGCAGGAACAGCGGTATCCGCTACGCTGCCTGACCCCAGCTCAGGTCTAGCCGGCCTGGCAGAAATTGTCCCGCTGAGGGCGGCAACAGACTCCAGTCCGAACGACGAGACGCCCAGAGTCGAGAGGAGCGCGAAACGTTTTTGCAGCTCTGGATCGCTATCCGCAAGCGCCCGCGCGAGCGCGGAGCGGATCTCGCCTTCGCCGTCCAGCAAACCATCAAGAGGATGCGTTGCGACGTGTTCAGCGAGCAGTGCCAGGGGTACACCCGCGACGCTGACAGCCGCCGTCGCGACCTCGATCGCCAGCGGCAGGTAGCCAAGCGCGGCGCAGATCTGTTCCACATATGCTCGTTCGCCACCGTGAAGTCTATGACCAGGCGATGTAAAGAGTTCCAGGGCGGCTTCCAGCTCCAGAGGCCCGACCTGAAAGCGATGTGTCACCAGCGCGGGCGTGTGGATGTAGCGACTCGTCACCAGCACCACACGAGCAGGGCTGGTCGTACACCCTGGCGCTGGCCGTGGATCGCTCGCGAGCAGCGCATCGAGAGCCGTGCGCAGCGGGAAGCGCGCATCAAGATCGTCCAGCAACAACAGCACACGCTTGCCAGCCAGCGCGATACGCGTGAGGTTGATGCTATCCGCGAGGCTGGTTTCACCGCTCCCCGGCGCTTCACATGCAGGGAAAGAAGGCAACAGGAGAGAGGGCGAAAATACGGCCACGATTTTCCATAGCAGGGCCACAAGACCAGCACTACCCTGATAGCCTGTAGCAGTGAAGGCAACGATGCCATCAGGGAAGACGCGTTCGTCGTCGGCCAGCACATGCACAGCCTCGCTAGCCAGCGCGCTCTTCCCGCTGCCAGCCATCCCGGTGATAGTACACACGCCAGTTGTGGTCGTGCGAAGAGCGTTCACAACATCGCGCAGCAACTCTGCCCGGCCCACCAGTCGCGCGGGCCGGGGAGGCAGCAACATTGCACGAGCAGCATCTATACGACGATACATGTCTCTGTGTGTCTCTGACATACTACTATTACGCGGTTTAGGGGAACGATATCACCACAGATCATGTTCGGGGTGACAGGATAAGGTAAACCATATCCCTGCCTACCTACTAGCTTCTGGCATCCTCTCCTGGATCAGGATATCATCCATCGTAAGGACTCGATGTATCGCGCGAATCTGTCCGCAGGCCTATTGAATATATTGATATATTATGATACTATTACCCCAGCTTCAAAAAAAGATATGTAGGTGTGGAGGGGAAACATGAATCATCGCCAGAAGCTGTCTAATCGTCGTTCCGTTCGTTTGCCTCACTATAATTACAGCCAGGCAGACTTCTATTTCATCACTATTTGCACATATGAACGTCAATGTACGCTCGGAGAAATCGCTCACAAAGAGATGTACCTCAGCGCGGCCGGCAATATTGTTCAATCTATCTGGACCACACTTCCAAAGCGCTTTCCCGGCCTTGAACTGGACGATTATGTAATTATGCCCAATCATATACACGGCATTCTTGTCCTCACAAAAATACCTTCTGTTTCGGGTCCTGACGATCTCACGCACACTCAGCATGCTCTTCATGCAACATCTGGGAACATCACAACGTCAGGCCAGCCGGACAGCTTTCCCAGCTTAGGAGGGATTATTCGCACTTTTAAGGCCGCAGCAACCTATCACATCCATAGCGGAGGCATATCGGCGTTCGCATGGCAAGGGCGGTTTTATGACAATATCATCCGTGATGAGGAGCGGTTAGCATATATTCGTGATTATATCGCCAATAATCCAGCCCTGTGGGAGGAAGATAGTTTGCACATGTATGCCTGAGCATTCCTATAGTGGTCTCGGATGCTTGAATGCACCTGGCTGACAGATTCGTGCAATACATTGCGGCGGACGCGATACATTAGGTCCCTGCGAAGCGCTAAATCGCATCCACCGCCATTCATTGCCTGCCTGGCGTTTTGTGATATTTCCACCGGTCATGTATTCCGGATGATCCATCAGACCGCCACACCAACCAGGTCGCTAACCTTTCAGAGCCGCCCAGAAGATGCTGGGTATCTTCAGGGGTGACGGTGACTCCTCGAACTTGACGAGTTTTGGGAAGACCGCGCGCGCCGCTTTGCTGTGAGTCGCGAACCAGGGTGGGACCGGGTTGATACGGAAGGGCGCACGCAGCACGCTTTTTTGCGGGCGCGCGAACATCAGTGTGTTGTGTACGACGCCGTTACCGGACTGGATATCATGGATCTCGTGGCCGGGGAAGGCGCCCCAGGTAGGGGTGCAGAGGGCATAGCCTATGCCCGCCCAGTAATTGATGCCCACCGTCCCATAGCGCAGGTTCGCAACCGCGCGCTCTGTGGCGGCCGCTACTGCCGGGTCCTTGAGCGACTGCGGGTGGACGATGATGGTGGCATTGAGCGAGCCCCAGATATGCTCGTTGGCGAAGGCCACGGCGCGATCGATGTATTCTGCCGTGTTCGCCGCCTCCAGGGTGGTCTCGGCAAAGAGGCCACAGAAGGCCTCGGTGGTGAAGCAGACATCATCGGTCTTCTCAGGACTAACATCGGTGATCAGGGTCCAGGGGAGCTGCTCATCGCTGGCTGTGCCGTATTGCTCGGCATCGGGGTGCGACGCCACAAAGGTGCGCTGGCGGTCGTGCGCGCCTGGATAATAGGCCCTGCGCGCAGGCACCTGACCCAGGACCGTGCGCATCTTTGCGAGCAACTGCTGGCGCTGCGACCAGCCCGCATGCTGGACCACGACACGCGTGGCATTGCAGTTGAAGCCCGCGTTATTGGTCAGCATCGACACAATGTGCTCGGCATGGTAGGCCAGATCGCTTTCACTCCAGGGGCCGGGTACCACGATCACGGGACTGACATTGCCCAGCTCGCCGGTGATAGGCTTGT
Organism: Chloroflexota bacterium; assembly: GCA_030853145.1. GTDB lineage: Bacteria > Chloroflexota > Ktedonobacteria > Ktedonobacterales > Ktedonobacteraceae > JALYTT01. The sequence goes on from JALYVR010000174.1 coordinate 5,030, forward strand.
TCAGGAGTGGCGTATGTGCCGCCTTGCGCATCGCGCCTTCGGGGCCAGTACCGAAAACAATGGCGTCGAAGGTCTTATCCGAGCCGGTGATATGGATCTCATCGACCCCCGCGTGATTGCAGAGGTAGGCGCCTTCGGCCGCTCCCCCGTACACAATACACAGGAAGCCAGGCTCTACCAGCGCACGGAAGCCCTCCTGCATCAGCGGGCCAAGATAGGCATTGACAGGGTTGGCCTTGAAGAGCACCACGCGATCCTCCACGAACAGCTTATATAGCGCATCCATGGGGCCGATACTCGCGACGTTGCCCGCGCCAAGGACCAGCGCGACCCGCCCCTCGTGATTCTTGTCCTTGTAGCTATGCGCCTGTGTCTGCGGCAGCTCCGCCACGGTGACGCCAGGTTCCATCCAGATCTCCGCCGTGACGCCACTAAAGAAGAGGCGATCATAGCCAGTCTGGGGAAATACCGGCGCGACAACCTGGCCATCGGCTCGCGTCCTGACCGTGCCTGGAATGACAGGCTGGCCATGAGCTTCGATGTCGAGGAGCGACTGGCGCAACTGGCACATATTCTTGACAACGGGCAATACTCCCGCCGCCCATTCCTCGCCCACAAAGGGCGAGTCCTCGGCAAGTCCCTTAGCCTTCAGAGATGCCGCCACCCAGCGCGGGGCTATGGCGACGAAATCCTTGATAAGCTGGTCGATGATGGCGACGCGCTCGCGGATCGTGAGTGCCACCCAGGCGTCCTTGTGCGCTTGCAGCGTCTGGATTGCCGTATCCATCTCGTCCTGCATGGACGCGGCAACGTTGCCCGCCACAGTCGGGAACTGGGGCGAGCCTTGCTGAATATCAACTGTCATAGTTTGTACCCTCCGTCTAAAACGTAGAGACGCTCTCTTGTATAAGTAATTCTACGTCAGGCGCACGGCGATTACAAGAGGGTGATGTTATTCATATAGGTATTAAGAATGAGAGGCGAAACAGGCATAATAAGATAGGGCATGACTTAATTCATGGGCAACTGTTGCACACTTCCCAATAGCAAGCTATACTAAGACACGAAGAGATAGCACGTTATCAGGAGTATGTCTGGCTATGAACCCATCGCAACTGAGCTTCGGCGTGGCCTTTGTCGCGGGAGTGGTGTCCTTTTTGTCGCCCTGTGTCCTGCCGCTGGTGCCGATCTACCTGGCACAGCTTGTGGGCGAGAGCATCTACGAGACCAGCGGGGAGCCGGCGCGCCTGGCCACGTTCCTGCACTCTGTGATGTTTGTGCTCGGCTTTACCTGCGCATTTGTCGCGCTGGGCGCGACGGCCAGCACGCTGGGCGGCTTCTTGCGCGCGCACCAGCTTGAACTGCGCGAGGTCGGCGGGGTCCTACTCATGATCATCGGCCTGCACCTGGCTGGCATCCTCAAGCTGCCTATATTCTACTGGCAGAAGCGCTTTGAATTTCGCCCTGCGCGACCCAGCTACCCGGCCTCGTTGCTGATCGGCTTCATCTTCGCTATCGGCTGGACGCCCTGTGTCGGACTGATTCTGGGATCGATCCTTGGACTGGCCGCCAATGCCGCCACGTTGCGCCAGGGGGTGCTGCTGCTGCTGGCCTATTCGCTGGGACTGGGGCTACCCTTTTTGCTGCTGGGACTGGGTCTCAGTCAGGTGAGCAAGACGCTGAAAAAACTCAAGCCACACCTGGGGAAGATAGAGATGGCCACAGGCGTGATCATGATGCTGGCCGGAGTAGCAATTTTCTTTAATCTCCTTCCGTATCTGAACCACTATTTTAACCTGGGAATCAACGTCTAAGCAGGGAAAGACCAGAAAGGAAACACAGCAGATGGCACAGCGGCAACAAGCGCTGACTCCGGCAAAGAGCAAGCAGCTCTGGATACTGACGCTATGGGCTGTGGGCTACCTGGGGGCGTTGGCAGCGCTGGTGCTCTTGCCGGGAGGTTCGTTGCTGGAGCGCCTGCGCTGGCTGGATAGCGGCATCTGCGCGCAACTTCCCACGCATTCGTTCTACCCCGGCGGCGAGCGCCTGCCGCTCTGCGCGCGCAACACGGGAATCTACCTGGGCTTTAGCATCACATTGCTGACGCTCTACATCACCGGACGTGGACGGACGCAACTGCTGCCACCTCGGCCTATCGTGATCGCGCTGGCATGCGGCGTGCTGGCGCTGGCGATCGATGGCGTGAACTCGTTCTTTGTGGACCTGGGGCTGCCCCATCTCTACCAGCCACATAACTTGCTCCGGCTGGCAACCGGCCTGCTGACCGGGTTGGCCATGGGTGCGCTGGTCCTGCCACTGCTCAATCGCCAGTTCTGGCGCGACTACAACGAGCAGCGCAGCATCACCTCGTGGAAAGCATACCTGCTGCTCTTGCCAGCCATGCTCTTGAGCTTCTTAGCGGTCGCCTCGCAGAGTGTGGTGGTCCTCTACCCTATCGCGCTCCTGAGCACAGTCGGGGTCCTCATAGCGCTCACAAGCGTGAATCTCATCGCGGCAGTGGCGGTGGGCAAACGTGACCAGGCATTCGGGCGGTATCGCGAGATCGTCCCGTTCTTCAGTCTCGCCCTGGTCTTCGCCATCGGTGAACTTCTACTGCTGGCCCAACTCAAGCTGGCCCTCCTGGGTGTCCTTGGCCTATAGAAAGGGAAGGCATGTCCTTGTCTTACTTATAGCCCTGGTCCGGCGCTATATCTGCTCTAAGTTCCATCTCCACCATAGGATCGAGTTCAACCGGCTCCCCAACAGGCGAATGCGCGATACGCATCACGGCTTCGCGCAGATGGCTGGGAGCCCGCTCGATGGTACAGCGTTCGTGGATCAGGCGTCTGAGGTATAAATCGAAACGAAAGCGACACTCGCAATGTGAACAGTCCGAGAGATGCCGCTGCACTGTCTCAACTTCCTCAACGCTGAGTTCTCGATCAAGATAGAGATGGAGACGAGCAACAGTCTCGATACAATTCAGCATTTCTTTCTCCTCCTGCCAGGCTCGTCATAGCCTCTGTTCTTTTTAACATAATCTGGATGACTTTCATTCCCACTCCTGCCAAGAGAGCATTTCCGGTCTCGCCCTCAAAGATGAAATAAAATTCATACATATACTTCTTGAGTACAGTTCAATGAATGAAATATCTGTAATCGTATTTTATTGACATATATTGCTGTAGCAGGTATATTAATACATGCGAGAGGATAACATGGATATACAAGAAAAACGTTAGGATACTAATTGACATAAGATATAGATTGATAGTACTTCAGTGAAGTGTTCATCAATATTTTTAGCAACGATAGTGGTAGGGTTGTTTATCATACTTGCTTTCACAAGTCTGAGATG
>JALYVR010000854.1 GCA_030853145.1 Chloroflexota bacterium
GCTTTCTGGCCCAGCGCCGAGACCAGCAGGGGGATCGGAGCGGTGCGCGAGGTGGCCGTCACCTGGAAAAAGGTGCCGTGATAGTCGATGCGCCCTTCACCCAGAAGGCCACGGAGCACCGTTATGTATTCTCGTAGATACGCGAGCGGCGCGGTCATCTTCAGGCCATAGGAGCCTTCGATGAGGGGGCGGTGGCTGGGACCAATGCCCAGGCGCAAGCGACCCGGCGCGATATCGTGAATGGCGAGTGCCTGCTGTGCCATGAAGATGGGATGGCGTGGATAGATAGGCACAATGGCTGTTCCCAGGCGAATCTGCGTCGTGCGCATAGCGGCCATCGCGGTAATGGTTAGATTATCGGTTCCCCCAGCGCCGCCCTGGGAGAGCCAGACCTGGCGCAGGCCTGCCTGCTCCGCCTCAATGATCCTGTTGATTGCGTTAGTGGCATTGGTGGCGATGATGGAGAGACCAATACGCTCATGCAGCGGGGGATGAGGATCTGCCTGGGTCTGACGTGAGTCTCTTTCATGTTGCATAGGAAGCCCTTTCGATAGCGGGCCGTAGCCCGCTTATACTATTATATCACCTGGCCCGGTCAGGTTATCTGGAGGCTGCTGATGGATCTTATCACTTACTTCAGCCCCAGCAGGTGCATTTCAGAGTGTAGTGTCCCGGTCAGCCCATCCTCTAATGAGCGCGGATTGTAGTCAAGCTCACGGCGCGCTTTAGCATTATCGCCAATATAGGTCACGCCGGCGCCGCAGCGCAGGTATTCGGCGCTATAGCCAGCGGGGACGGGCACAACCTTCTCTACAACGCCCATCGTTGCCGCCATGGTCTTCATCATGAATGGCGGGACCTGCATGCGCGGCGCGGGTACGCCAGTGATTTTCTCGGCAAGGTGCATCGCCTCGACCAGGGTGTGCGTTGGCCCGGCAATGATATACTGCTCCCCTGCGTTACCTTTTTCCATCGCCAGGATATGGCCGCGGGCGATATCATCGACGTGTGCCCAGGAGTAGGCTGTCCGGGCTGGCAGCATCGGTAATTTCCGCTGCAAGTACTGGAGAAAGATGGTGCGGGCGCTGCTGGTATCGCCCGGTCCATAGATCAATCCGGGTTGCACGATCACCAGCGGCAACTCGGCGGCCATCATGGGATCGGCCACCTCGTAATGGGCCACCCACTTGGTGCGATCATACTCGCTCAGGTGACGGCCAGTATAGTGGTAGCTCTCATCGACGAGCTTCCCATGCGTATCTGAGTTCACCGCTAGCGTGCTGGTGTAGACCCCCTTCGCAATGCCCAGCTCTTTCATCAGCTCCAGCACATTGCGCGTACCCTGAATGTTGATCTTTGCGCCGTCGCGCTTGTCTTTCACGCCCACTTTGTACCAACCGGCGATATGAAAGACGCCATCGACGCCCTGCATAGGCGCACGCATGCTCTCTTTCTCGGTGAAATCGCCCTGGTGAACGCTGATACCGAGGTCGAGAAGGTCCCCGGCCTTTGCGGGATTGCGCGCGATCACCACCACCTGATGTCCTGCCTCAACGAGCTGGCGTACAACGCGACCTCCGACAAAGCCTGTCGCGCCGGTTACGAAAAATTTCATGATATCTCCTCCTGGGGGGATGCTATGTGGGTTGCTTGTGCTATACGCTCCAGACCATACAGGAGGGCCTGGAGCACTGAAGAGAACTCAGCGGCAAATTGCACTTTGAACATGCAGAGGTCCGCATTGCATAACACCTGCTGGACTACAGGCGCCGGATCGGACAGATGCCAGAGTCCGATCACCAGCGCGTGGCACTGCAAAAGGAGATGCGCGCCCTGTCCCGGCGCCAGGAAAGGCAAGCACTGCTCAAGTAGAGCGCCTGTGTACTCAAAATGCTCCAGCAGCAGATACTTAAAATGGAGCGCCGCGTCGAAATCGATGTTTTGTTCAAGGATCGTGTGTAGGATGGCCAGGAGCCGCGTCAAGCCTGGGTGACCCTCCAGCGCCTGGCAGAGCACCTCCGTCACCTGCTGGCTCGTGCAGGTCGCACCCAGATCGGCCAGTTGAGCATCGACCTCGGCGAACCAGACCGTGAGTTGCTGTTCCACCAGGGCCAGGA
>JALYVR010000175.1 GCA_030853145.1 Chloroflexota bacterium
CAGTACCAGCGCGACCGTTGCCAGGTAGAGGCCCACAGCGTTGACCACCAGGGCCAGGCCACCGCTCATGGAAAACCAGAGATGCACCAGGACCGCTATGCCAAGGCTATAGCCCATCCAATAATGTCCGCGCATCTTGTGCAGAAACGGCTGAACTGGCCCCAGCCAGCCCACACGCAACAGAAACGGGTAGGCGATAAGAGCTACCAGCAGCACCATCATGGCCCAGCCCGTCACGCTGGTAATCGCGTAGTCAATCATGGCAACACCTTTCATTGAATATGGACAAAGCTAGTTAGGATAACAATTTGACCGGCGGTCAGGACATCATTAAGTGCCATCGTACCGCTGACCTGGAGAATCGCTCTAGCTTTGACAGCGGACCTGCTACCCATGACCACCTGGGCTGAGTTCCACTTCACGTTGATGTTTTTTCCTGTACGTGAGTAGGTTCCATTGCTCAGTTTCTCTAACAGAGTGCCGGTCAGGAGCGTCGGAGAAGGTATGGCTGTCACCACCAGGGCCACGGTGACCTGAGAGCCAGCCGTGGCTGAAGCCAGTTGTTGAGCAGTTTGCGGGGCCGATCCTCCCATCATGCCGGCAAATCCCAGAGAGAGCGCCAGCACGCTCACCGCAATGACGCCAACCATGAGCAGGCCAAACAATAGGAGACCACGCCGTTTGCGTGGTTGTGTGCGATCAGGAGATCCATTGAAAGTTCTCATAGCTATTCTCTCCTTACAGGGATGTATCTTGCTGATTTCCAGGGCAGGTCTTTTTTACAGAGTGTGATGACTTGTCAGCCGAGGGAGATGCGGCTGATCGGTTGGTCCAACCAGCCTCTCGCAGATACGTGAGCGAACGATCAATCCAGGCCAGTTCAGCGTCAATCAAGCTGAGAAGGTGATCGCCAGCGATCACCACCAGCGGCGCCTGTTGATCCGGCTGGCCCACATCGGCCACAACCTGCACCCGCCTGTCTTGCATGGCTTGGCGGCGCTTCTGGAGCAAACCGATGCCCTCCTCAGGCGAGAGATAGGAGAGGAAGACGACCGCTGTTTCAATGCCAGTATGAACTGGTTCATAGCTCAGCAGCGTCTCACGCAATAAGGCATGGAACTGGGTGCGCCCTGCCTCGGTAATCGTATAAATGAGCCGCTCGCCTCGCGCCCCCTTGGCTCCTGGCTCTACTGCCATCTCCAGGGAGCCATCTTTGGCCAGACGTTCGAGCAGATAATACAGATTCGCCTTCTTTAAATCAGCGTACAACTCTCCATGCGCACGCACAATTTGATGTAACTGGTAGCCATATAGTGGCCCATCCAACAAGAGTCCCAACAGCAATAACACCTTATGCATCGGTTACCTTCTCTCTGTAAGTCAGTACTGACTTTGAGATTATAGCAGAGACTTTTCCCAGATGCAAGGGGAAAGCCCCTGGACGCTCTATGCAAAACGCCAGGCGACATTATCGGGTTGATCGCTTACGGCTGCACTTAGAACCAGTCGGAGGCCGGTATCCAGGTGTGGCCTGTGGGGAAGAGGATTGAGAGCGCCGAAGAAGTGTCATCGGGAAGATGCGCGAGATCGGTGAGCTGAGATAACGCGCGATAGCCGAAGACAAGCTGGACCACGGCCTGTGCTGTCAGTTCCAGGTGTGAAGAAGAGGCTGTGGGAGTAGCCGCGATCTGGACATCATCGCCAGCGACCTGGAGTGTGCAGGTCTCGCCAGCGACGGTCAGGGTGATGTCGCCTGTCCACTGCGCCAGAGAGCGCCGCCACCTGGCTTGCAGTTCTGGTAAGATCGAGCGCATCAGCAGGTGGAGATCGGTGAGACGCGCCATCCAGCCGGCAAAGCGATGATGATAGCTCATAGCGCGCACACCCCATTCGAGAGAGGGAGCATCCCAGTGCGAGGTATCGGGAACTTCGAGGGTATCGATCATCCATTGCGTCATGGGTGAGTCGAGGGGCAGTAGATATTGCAAGCTTGTGGGCGCTTTGTCATGCTCGAATATGCTGGCATGGTAGTGCAGCAGCGTGAGCAGCGCATCCCAGTTATCCGCCGCGATTTCCATTCCCATGTGTGTATCAGCTTCCGGGCTGTGGCGCAGATAACCTGTGATCTGTCCCTGTCCGGAAAGCGCAACCATAGTTGGATTGCGTGCGTATTGTAGATGATAGGTCTGTAACTCAAGGGAGCGCTCGAAGCTGCCGGTATACCGCTGGCAATGGCGCTTGTAGAGGGCCAGCAGGGCGGCGGCATCATCTACTGTGGCTACACGGATCTGGGAGGCAGGCGGAGTGCGGGCGAGGATAGCGCTGCGATCCACTTCGACGAGCGATACATCAAACATATCTGTATAGTCATAGCGATAATAGAAATTGGGGATACCATCCAGCAGCAAAAGCGCGTGGTTATGCTGGCGAGCAAATTCGATGGCGTCCTGCATCAGCGCGCTGGCGATCCCCTGATTGCGGTGCTGTGTAGATGTCACGACGGTGCCAATACAGCCGGTGGAGATGCGCGCAGCCCCCATGCGTAACTGGTGCTCATGCATGATGTAGCCTCCCACTAGTTGGCCGTCGCGAAAGGCCCCGCGCACCTGCTCAGGACGAAAGACAGGACTCTTGTGCAACGAGTGCTTCCTGCGTTGAACGACTTCTTCAGATGGATGAGTAGAGAAAGCTGCCACCGCCATGCGAAAGTAGACAGTATATTCCTCGTCGCTGGCTAAGGGTCGAATGCTGAGAGATGCTGCGCTCAATGCTCTGCTCCTTTGTGATGATAGCGCCGTGTGGGTGGGTCTCTTCACAGGATAACACAGGGCTGGGGTATATGCTAACTTAGTATTGGCTCCTGCTGTTGCCTGCACTTGTCCCTTGCGTAGGGGTGACGGTGTTGGCTAGACTGGCTGTAGAGTCTGCATGGCATCGCCATGATTCCGCTGAAAGGTGATAACAGGTATGGCACAGAAATTGACCGAAGATATGCAGCGTGTTGTGCGGGAGCAGCGCCTGGGCTTCGCGGCGACCGTCTGCCTGGATGGGACGCCCAATCTCTCGCCCAAGGGCACAACGATGGTCTGGGATGACGAGCACCTGATCTTCGCCGATATTTGCTCGCCGGATACGGTCGAGAACCTGTGGCACAACCCTGTCATAGAGATCAACGTTGTTGACCCGATCGTGCGTAAGGGCTATCGCTTCAAGGGAACGGCAACCATCTTTCGTGAGGGCGCGCAGTTCGAGGAGTTGCTGGCCTTCTATCGCAGTCGAGGGATACTCAGCCCGATCCAATCGATTGTGCTGGTGAAGGTTGAGCGCGCCAGCTCCCTGATTTCACCAGCCTACGACAATGGCGCCAGCGAAGATGAGATACGTACACGCTGGGAACAGCACCAGGAAGCGCTCAAGAAAGAGCGCGACGCGAAAAAATCATCGTAGTGCTCTGTCAAGCTGAATCAATGGCTTTATGTGTAGTGGCGCCCCTTGCGGGCGCCATGTTCCAAGCCGGAGAATGAAGTTTGACAAGCAGTAGGGACTCGATTTATCGCGTCCGCCGCGATTTATCGCCTGCGCGTGAGAAAGGCCGTGATCACGCAGACCAGCCCGGCGATAAATAGCGGTAGCGCCAACTGGGCGCTTTGAGTAGCTAGCCAGAACAGCGCGGCTAGTAGTTCCAGCAGCACACCGCCGGCGAACAGCAGGGAGATGCCGAGTGGTGATCGCTCGAAGGGCGTGCGGATCTCCTGGCGGCCATAAATGGGGGATGCCGGAGCCGACGCCGCCCCATTGCCTACTGGCTCATCAAGGGTGGTTTCGGCCTGAGACTGAGGTGCGTGTTGCTCGCTGGCCGCGCGCAGGGAGGCATACAGAGCCTCAATCTTTGGCCTGCTGGAGCGAATATAGACTTTGCGCGGTCCTTCGCTCACCAGTAACTCGCGGAAGAGCGGCTCGTGACTCTTCTGGCGCAGGGAAACGACGGTGATGGCGGCCAGATTGAGCGCTTCGAGAAAGAGTCGCTGGCGTGGGAAGCTCGTGAATGCGTACCCCAGGAGGCGCTGATTTGTCAGCACCACGTCGCAGGGAACGCCACGCTGTGCCTGTTCGCTGTCCCAGATCGCGGGCGTGGTGCTGAGAGGTTCCTCCCCTGGTTGGAGATGTTCGCGGAGCGGCTTGAAGCGGGCCAGTATCTTCTCTGCCGCTCCGGACCTGCTGGTGGACATTGTAACATGACCTTTCTGCGTGCTTACCAGGGGAAATTATAACACAGACAGCGGTGGTAGCTCTGTACAGGTGGTCCTACAATTAGATATGAATAGAAAACGCGAAATAACCTGAGCATAGACGTATGGGTCTCGCATCCATACGTTCTTGAGGAAGATGTATGTCAAACCTGTTAGCTGCACGTGTCCAGATGGGCACTTCACTGGCATTCCATATCATTTTTTCGGTGTTGGGGGTAGGCTTACCGCTGCTCCTGTGTATTGCCGAGGGGCTGGCTCTGCGGGGCAAAGACCCGGTCTGGATGGCCTTGACGCGTCGTTGGGCCAGGGCCGCGGCCATCCTCTTCGCCATTGGCGCCGTCTCTGGCACGATCATCTCATTTGAGCTGGGCCTGCTCTGGCCGACCTATACCAAGTTTTCTGGCGCGATCATCGGCCTGCCGTTTGTGCTTGAGGGCTTTGCCTTCTTTATGGAGGCCATCTTCCTGGGCCTCTACCTGTACGGATGGGAGCGCCTGTCGCCGCGCGTCCACTGGCTCTGCTCGTTCCCGATCTGGATCAGCGGCATGCTTTCAGCCTGGTTCATCGTCAGCGCCAATTCCTGGATGAATAGCCCTGCCGGTTTTCAGATTCAGCACGGCCGGGTCACAGGGATCGATCCTGTGCAGGCTATCTTCAATCCCAGCACGCCCTACGAGACGATCCATATGATCCTGGCCTGCTATGTGGCCACCGGTTTTGGCGTGGCGGCAGTCTACGCGGTAGCCATGCTGCGTGGCAAGCGCGACGAGTACCGGCGCAAGGGGCTGATGCTGGCTATGGCCATGGCACTGATCGCCACGCCCCTCCAGATCGTCAGCGGTGACTTCAACGCGCGTTTCCTCGTTGACGCCCAGCCTGCCAAGCTGGCTGCTATGGAGGGCCTGTTCAAGACGGAGAACGGGGTCCCGCTGCGCATTGGTGGCCTGGCCGATCCACAGACGGGCCAGGTCTACTACGCCCTGGAGATTCCCGATGGCTTGAGCATTCTGGCGACCGGTGATCCGAACTCAACCATCAAGGGGCTCGACGCCTTCCCGCGCTCGGACTGGCCGAATACCACGATTGTGCATTCATCGTTTGACGGCATGGTTGGTAGCGGCTTCTTTGTGTTGTTCATTGCGGCCGTCTTCTGGCTGCTCTACCTGCTGCGCAAGCGCGTTGTGCCAGAGCAGCGTTTGCTGCTCTGGGGCATCGTGCTCTCAGGCCCGCTGGGCTTCCTGGCGGTAGAGCTTGGCTGGATGGTGACCGAGATCGGCCGCCAGCCCTGGACCATTTACGGCTACCTGCGCACCAAGGACGCGGTGACAACGGCGCCGGGACTGAATATCACCTTCCTGGTCTTCGTCTGTATCTATGTGATCCTGGCGATCACCTTGATCTGGATGCTGCGCCGGGTCGCGCGCGCGCCGCTGCCGAAGCTGGAGTGGCCTGTGCTCTCCAGCAGCAGTGAGAGTAGCGAAGCCAAAGAACAGGTAGGTGTATAATGCTTCTTGAGTACGTCATCCTCACAGTCATGTGGTTAGCGCTCATCGCCTATGCCGTGCTTGGTGGGGCCGACTTTGGCGCCGGCATCTGGGATTTCCTGGCTTTCGGGAAACGGGCGGAACGCAGGCGGCGCCTGATCACGCAGGCCATCGGGCCGGTGTGGGAGGCCAATCACGTCTGGCTGATCTTCCTGCTGGTGGGTCTGTTCACAGCGTTCCCGCTAGCGTTCTCGACGCTGTCTACGGCGCTCTTCTTGCCGTTTACCTTGATCCTGTTTGGCATTGTGCTGCGCGGAGCGGCATTCATCTTCCGCACCTATGCCAGCGATATGCAGTGGTTCAGCGAAGTATGGAGTCGCGTGTTCGGCCTGGCGAGCGCGGTCACGCCTTTCTTGTTGGGGGCGTCGGCGGCGGCGGTCGCCAGTGGCCGCATTCGCGTGCAGGCCAATGGCTTCGTGCAAACGGATCTGGGGTCGGGCTGGACGACGCCCTTCGCGCTCACGATTGGCGCGATGGCGGTCTGCCTGTGCGCGGTGCTGGCGGCGATCTACCTCACCGTCGAAGCCGAAAGCGCCCATGATGACGAGTTGGTAGAGGTCTTCCGCCTGCGCGCCATCGTTGCGGGGGCGATCACTGCGGTGCTGGGCGCGCTCGGCCTGCTGCTCTCCCCTACGGAGGCCCCGTTGCTGTGGAATGGCCTGTTGGCGCACGCGGTCCCGGTGGTGATCGCCACGATGCTGGTGGGCCTGGGGGCCGCCGTAGCGCTGTACGTGAGGCGCTATCGTTGGGCGCGTATCCTGATTATCGTCGAGACGGCGTTCCTGCTTGGGTCCTGGGGGGTATCGCAGCTTCCCTACATTATTCCGCCGGATGTCACCGTCAGCAACGCGGCGGCCCCCACGGCAATGTTGTGGCTGCTGCTGCTGAGTACAATCGTAGGGATGTTGCTGCTCATCCCCGCTCTCTGGTTCCTGTTCTCTGTTTTCAAAGGGAACCAGAAGGCGCGCTCTACGTAGGAACGTGATTGTTCGCATTCCTACTCGCACTCGCGCCGCGTAGGGATGGGGCGCAGGCCAGCGGCGCCCCTACATACCATGCCGCGTTCGCCTGTGGCCTCGCTTGCGCGGCCAGGGAGGAGGCCAAACAGTCGTTCACACGGATGCGGCATGGTCGGCGGGCAAGGGGAGCCGAAGCCAGGTCCCTACGCGGTGGGGGGAGCGCCCGTTATCCTGCCGAGTGAAGCTTGACAGAACATTACGGTGAATGACATAGGAGATCGCACAGTGCAACAAAAAGAAGAGAGCGTTCCCAATATGGTGGCAGGCCAGGATGCAGCCGCTCAGGATGCTATCAGTTCGAGCGCTTCACTCGTAGCGGCTACGAAGCGCATCGGGTTGAGCAAAAGGGTTACGGACCACCTGGCGAACGAGCGTACATTTCTTGCCTGGGTGCGTACCGGTTTGTCAGTCATGGCCTTCGGCTTCGTGGTCGAGCGCTTCGGGCTGGTTCTGCGCGAATTGGGCTTGAAACTCCTGGATCAGGCCCCTAACCCTGCGCATTATTCTTCTATCATCGGCATCACGCTTGTGCTGCTTGGTACTGTGATGATGTTCGTATGCCTGCTCAATTTCTTGCATGTCCGGCGCGCCATTGATGAAGAGCATTTCCATCCCTCCGCGCGCTATGCCGTTATTCTCGCTCTGATTACTGCTCTGATAGGTATAATACTCGCCGGGTATCTCTTCTTCACGGCCTGAGGCAGATTTTCCTTCGCAGTGCATAGCTTTTATAGACCCTTGACAGGTATTTTATATTTGTGGTGACTCTTCTTTTAGAGATGTAAAGAAGAGTCATAAAGGTGAGAGCGGTTTGGAAACCGGGAACGGATCCACAGGCAACGCAGGGGCGGTTCCTGCTGCGGGTGTGTACATAAGGAGAGGGATACTCATGATAGCAGAATTACGGACGTTGCCGATTCGCGCTGTAGACTGTTTAAAACTGTGCTATAAGCTCCACGAAAGAGGGGAGCACATAACCACCAAAGCCGTGCGGGAACGTTTGCAGTCATTGGAGCCGACGGGCCAGCTCAGCGATGCCACCATCACGCAGTTATTCAAATGGCTCGCGGAACGCGGCTACGTGTGTCATACTCCGTATCATGGCGTGGAACTGACCTCCGAGGGGGAGATGGCGGCGGCGGAACTGGTGCGTCATCACCGGTTGCTCGAACTCTTTCTGGTCCAGATCATGGGATTTCCCCTGGACCAGGTGGATGCTGAGGCCGAACAGCTTGAGCACGCGATCTCGGAGGCCTTCGAGGACCGCATGGATGACATGCTCAACCATCCGACCGAAGACCCGCACGGCGATCCTATTCCCAGTAAGACAGGCAGGGTGGAGGTGCGGCAGACGTATCCCCTCTCCCAGCTCATGCCAGGACAACAGGCTATTGTGCAGCGGGTCAACGATGATGACTCCGAGTTATTGCGCTACCTTGCCAGTCTAGGCCTTGTCCCCGGCGTCCTGGTCGGCATGGAGTCCACGGCTCCCTATGGAGACGTATATACCCTACGCATTGGCACTATGACGCAGACGGTTGGTGGCGCTGTAGTGCAG